>CAMLFI010000015.1 GCA_946479225.1 uncultured Mucilaginibacter sp.
CGTAATTCATTGCGATGGGTGGTATACAACAAAGCCTTTCTGACGTGCAGAAAGGCTTTGTTGTTTAATAAGATTTTGATTCGCTTATGGGCGTTGCACCTTATATCCTAACCCAATATTCACGTTAACAAAAACGCCGCTTTGCTTATAGCTGGGCTCGTTATTAAGGTTGTAATTATCATCTACGTCCAATTGCTGTCGCTAATTAAGGCTATTTGGCCCTCGAACTAATTTCTGCCGATTTTGCTATTAATTGCTGCGCTTTCACAGCATCTTTTACAACACCTGTGCCATATTCGTAACAAGTAGCCAACGCCTTTACGGCATCAAGTTGATCTTTATCAGCAGCTTTTCCGTACCATACAACTGCCTGGCTAAAATCTACCGTTGTACCTCTGCCATTGGCGTAAAACAGGCCAACCATGTAAGCCGCATCAGGAAGATCGCTCGCCGCTTTTTTAAACAACGAAAGTGCCCATGGGTAATCGGGATTGGGAACTTTATCTGCTTTATATGCAACCATTATATTATTAATAGCTGTAATCAAACCCCTATCAGCAGCTTTCCTAAACCAAACCATGGCTTCTGTGTAATTTTGCGGTACACCAGATCCATTATAGTACAAGGTTCCTATGTCGTTTAGTGCATTTAAGTCGCCCTTGTCGGATGCCTTATGGTAGTACGTCATAGCCTCAGTATAATTTTGCGCTGTACCTTGCCCATTGTCATACATCAGGCCCAGATCTCTGATGGCTTGCAAATAGCCTTTATCAGCCGCTTGCTTTATCCAATTAAAAGCCTCATAAAAATTCTGTGTAACACCTTGCCCATTATAGTATAATATCCCCACTTTGTAAGCCGCTATATTGTCTCCGGCTGCTGCCGCCTTTTTAAAAAATGTCATGGCTTCTGCAAAATTTTCTGACACGCCATCTCCGGCAGAGTAAATTTCGCCCAGTCGTAACATCGAGCTCAAATTGCCTTTAGCGGCCGCTTTCTTATGCCAGGCAATTGCCTGGTTAATATCTTTTGGAATGCCTGCTTCTCCTTTTTGATAAGCCATAGCTGTGCGATACATACCCACATCATAACCGCCGTCAGCAGCTTTACGGTACCATTTAACCCCTTCGGTTGAATCCTGAGTTACACCTACATTCTTAAAGTAGTACAATCTCCCAACCATGCTTGCAGCGCGGGCACTGCCGGCATCAGCCGCTTTCTTAAACAAAATCAATGCTTCGGGGAGTTTTCCTTGACCGTATGCTTCGTCTCCTTTTTTATAATCTGCACCCTCAAACATAGCAAAGGAGTCACCCTTTACCTTTAACCTGTCATTCATTCTATATACCTCACGGTATTTATCTATCAACGATGTATTATCGCCATATTGTTTAAGGTAAAAAGCGCTAATGTTTATAGTTTTTCGTAATAAGGTGGTATCTGTTATTGACAAATTATCCAACATTTTATCCATTGTGGCTACCCATAGGTAAGCTATCGGCGGATTAAGTTTACCCAATGCTTTCTCGGCCTCGTTTAGCTTTGTAAAAACGGTAGGGTAATCTCCTTTAGAAAAGGCTTCCTCAGCGTCATCATAGGTTATTTTTGCAATGTTGCTTTGCGCTAAAGAATTAAAATGAAAAAAAAGTATTAGCGGAGCAAGGATAAGGTATTTTCTCATGTATAGATTTATAATATTAGGCCGATTTTTTAACCGGTGCTTTCTTTTTTAGTAAAGGTTTAGGTTTGTTTTTAATATTGACGCTATCTGCCACAACTTCTTTTTTAACCGGCTTGACGGTCCACATATCGTCTTCCTCGCTTTTGGTGGGGGCTGACTTAGTGGCGGCTGCGGCTTTATTATCGGTGTTCCAATAGTCTTCAAGTTCCTTTGTTGTTTCGCGCCTGGTAATTGTACCATTTGTACGCGGGATAGCCATTGCTGCCTTACCAGCCACCGGCGGTTTGGTGTCCGTACTCCAAAAATCGTCACCAGTTGCGTTGCCGCTTTTTTTATTTTCATCGGTGCCACTCCATACATCAGCTGCTCCGGTAGTTGGCACAGTTGCCTGGCGGCCTTTATAAAAAATGTTTTTAATATCCATACCCGACTGTACCGCCATAGACACAAACTTACTGCGCATCTCATCAGCCAGTTGCTTTGTAGTAAAATATCCTATCAGGGTTATATCGCCGCTAACATTCAGTTTTTTGATATCAGTTAAAATAGCGTCTTTAAAGGGCCAGGTTCCATCTGGATATCTGCTTATTATAAAAAGGTTGCTTAAGGTAATAACAGGTCGCAACGATTCGATAGTACTTTTATCAAACAAATAGGTAAAATAATAAATCTGATCAACATCTATTTTTGTAGACGAGAACGGCACACCACCCTCCGGAAATTCAGGAAAAAAGGCCTTTCGCAGCTCAATTCGCGCCAGTTGGTTGGCAGCTATTCGTCGCAGTTCCGCCTCCTCGGCTTCTTTTTCTTCTTTTTGCTGTTGTTTTTCTTCAGCTTGTCGTCTTTCGTAGGCCAAACGGCGCTCCTCTTTTCGTTCCTTTGCTTCCCTGTCGGATTTAATGATATTACCTATCATCCCAACCAATTCGGTAGCGTCGCTAACAAATTTTTCTGAAACCTCCTTGCTTTGGCGTTGTATGTTAGCGGTACGTTGCTGTTGCTGAGCAATTAGTTGGCGGTTCTCTTCCTGCATCTTTGCATTCCTTTCCTGCCAGGTGCTTTTGCCGGGTGTTGATGACGCTACGGCATTAATTGATGTACCGCCGCTACTTGTTTTTTGCTGACTACTGTAATAGGATTGTGGCGCCGCCTTAGTCTGTCCGGTAGAACCAATAGATACGGTAGTATTATCGGCTGAGCTACCACTTACTGAAGAACTGCTTGAAGCTTGTTTTTTTACCGGTTGATCTTCAAGGTATTTGGCAATTGCATAAGCTTCAAAAGGGATAGTGCCATCAATCGTCACATTTCTTATACTTATCCCATTATTATCAAAAAGGTCGTTCCCTTCTTTTTGAATTGCTGCCTGTACGTCAGATTTAAAAGTAAAAGGCTTCCCCAGTAACCTGTTCCAATCTATAGAACCACCGCTTGATGTATTGTATCCTTTTGATACTGAACCTGCAACAAGTGTGTATTTTAAATTTATATAATCTGAACGTACACTTCCCAAATATTCCTGAAACACACCCGGAACTTGCGATGACGAGTAGGTTTTACCCTGAAAAACTATGCCTTTTACCGCAGTAACACTGGCGGTTGTTTTTATAGCTATACCGGTATGTCCCGTGGGCCTGCTAATATCTACATTAACGTCAAGGCTGTAGATACAACCATCCTGACCGCCGGGAGGGTTGTAAGTAATTGAGCCGCTAAACCCCTGCCCGTTAACTTGACTTGCAAATAGCACAGCCATTGAAAAAAACAAGCAGGCAATAAAATTTCTGATCATATACGGCTTTGCTTACGATATTAACATAAAAGCACCATATCAGAAATACGCGAGGTTATATTGATAATGAGGCCATTAAAATTAAACAAAAATACAATAACATGTAAAAAGTAAATTAATTTGAAAAAAAGCTGCTCGATATCGCACATATACCAACAAAGCCTTTCTGATACATGAGAAAGGCTTTGTTGGTATATATTACCCGCTATTATTTAACAGGCTTCATTTTTTCGCGGATATGGAATCTGTTATGCGAAAAAAGTCAAAGTCGGCAGCTCCTCCAACATTTTTTGTGGCATAATTAAACAAAGCAAAACGATAACCCATAAAATGCGGGAAAGTATAGGCCATTTTTAATTGTGTGCCTAATGGTAGCCATGTTTTCCCGTCAAGGCTGTAAAAAAAATCTGCCACGTCTTTTCTGTTCGTAAAATTGCATTCCGCTTTAAAGTATACTACGTTTTGGTTCAGGGGGATTCTTTGCGCTTCTACAGGTTTTCCGGTGCTTACATTGATCATTACGATAGCTTTGCTATCCCCCTCTATTTTTACACCGGCCAACCCATATTTTTGTTGCAAAAGGCCCAAACCTGCAAAGTCACCATCTTTCATTTTAGAAACGTCAAGCGAAACCGTCCCGGTGCATACCGGGCCGATGGTGCGTTGTGTCAATGTGTTTCGCGCCGACAGGAAACCGGTGTCAATTCTGCCGGTAGTGAGTCGCAGATACCCTTTGCGCGCTGCAACAGACCATAAGGTATTATCTGGATTATGGTTCCATTGCCAAACCAGTGGTATTGCACGTTCGCCTTTTTTACGGGTAAACTCGTCTGAAGCCGCGATACCCGGGATCAAACCTTTACCGGCCGGCAGGTCGAGTGTATCGGTTACCTTGCCGTTGGTTCCCAAAACCGGCCATCCATCCACCCACTTTACAGGCACCAGATAGGGAATACGACCCACCGCGGCATAATCACGGAACAAATAAGAATACCAGTCGCCGTTTGGCGCCTGGACCAATCCGCCTTGCGCCACACCCAGATTCTGAAGGCCAATGCGTCCTTCGTACGGGCCGGTGATCTTATTTGCCCGGTGGATTATAACAGTGCGTACGTGACCTGGTGGCCATGTAATATTGAAAAGATAATATTTGCCGTTTATCTTAAACAGCTGAGAGCCCTCCGGACCGAGACCAACGCCGCCCGAAGGCACGTCTGCCTTTTTAATGATAATTTGGTCCACTCCGCCGGGTTTTATAGCTGAAAGATCGTCTTTTAACTCAATTAACCTTAAATCTCCGCTCCCACCAATCATATATACCTTCCCGTCATCATCAAAAAACAAAGAATGATCGCCCAGGTTTGGGGTAAATAATCTTGCTTTCCACGGGCCTTTTTCGATATTCTTTGTAGAATAGATATGCATTTTGCCTGTGGTTGCTGCAAATGTGGTTACATAATAGGTGCCAGCATGAAAGCGGATAGAACTTGCCCACGAACCCTCCCCATACATGTTTTTGCCATTTGTGAGATTCGTCGCGTCAATATTTGCTAAAGTATCATATGCATAACCCACGGTCTTCCAGTTCACCAGGTCGTTCGATTTCATGATCGGCACGCCGGGGCTCATGTGCATGGTTGTGCTGCTCATGTAATAGTTATTGCCAACACGTTCTATTGATATGTCGGGAACGTCTGCATAAATAATGGGATTGGTGGCTTTTTGCGCGTATAAACACTGCACTGTAAGCATAATAATCAAGGCCGCTATGAATAGTAATTTTTTCATCGGCGAAAGATAATATTATTTGCTATGTTTTGTGACAGATTTGTTACAAAGACTTTAGTCATCCAAAAACTTAGCGGAATACACAGGACGTAAAACTAACAGCGCCTTTCTAAACAGATTAGAAAGGCGTTGTTAGTTAAATAAGATTTCAATTCGCTTATGGACGCTGTACCTTATATCCTAACCCAATATTTACATTCACAAAAACGCCGCTTTGCTTATTATTGGGTCCGTTATTAAGGTTGTAATCGCCATCAATTTTCCAGTTGCGGTTAGAGGTTTGCAGATAATAGCCAATGCGTACACCGATAGGAATGTTGCGATGGATGGTATAATTATCCACCTTTTTGTCTTTTGCGCGAATGAGGTAATCAAAACCACCGCCAAACTCCAAACCAAAGCGCGGGTTCCAAAGCGTTTTACTGGCTGTTAAATTCAGTAGTTCAGGCGAAAAATCTGAGGTGCTTTGTGTGCGTTTATCATCGCGGATACGTAACATGGCCTGGGATAAATTTAATCCAACAAAAGGGAACGCGCGGATATTCTCGTTGGTTGAAACGTTATACCCGGCCCGGCCATAAATTTGAAACTGGTTGTATTTGGCATGAATTCCGTTTGTACTATTTGGTGCCGAGGTAGATGTGAAACTTGCGCCAATACCGTCTTCAAATACAAACTTTTTTTGCACGTGGTTCATAGACAGGTTTATCCAGTAATTGTTATCGGGCAGTGATGGTATGCCGTTGGCATTTAAAATACCGTTAAGCTGCCCTAACTTACTCTCGCGGAACATGCCCTGGATCTGCATAGTGCCCGCAATGTCCTTTTTCATGGTGCTTTGCGCATTAGCTGTTGCGGTGATTGCTACAATTCCCGCCGAAAACAACAGCGTTTTGGTCAATTTATTCATGATAAATTATGTTTTGATGTATTTAATATAATTAAAAAGGCCGGAATTTGTTTCGCCGGCTTGAGTAGGAATTATATAATACGGTAGTGTACATACCGCTGATGCTTTATTAAATTACAATATCGATAGCAGATTCCTGATAGCCGCTTCCGTCATTTGCCTGCGGGTATAAGCGGCCGCCGTGCCAATATGCGGTGTAATTAGCAAGTTGGGAATATTGGCAATAGTGGTATCGCTTAGCGGCTCCGGGTCGGTTACATCAAGTGCCGCCGACGCTATGGAACCATTTTTTAAATACTCATACAATTTAGCATTATTCACCACTTTGCCGCGGGCAACATTAACCAGTATGGCCGTTTTCTTCATCAGCTTTAACTCCGGTTCATCAATATAGTTTACGGTATCTTCTTTTAATGGTATGTGCAGTGATACAATGTCGCTGCGTTTTAATAATTCCTCTTTAGTGCAGTATTCCCATTCGTTGTTATGATCGCTGTTGGCAGTATAGATCACTTTACAATTAAACGCCTTAAGCATGTTGGCAAGTGTGACACCAATTTTACCCATGCCTATAATGCCCCAGGTTTTGTTACACAGATTGTCGCCCATGTAAAGGGTTAGGGCAGTGTTATCCCACTCTCCTCTTTTTACATAGTTGTTAGAAGTGCTAATGTTGCGTATACAGTTTAAACCAAGGGCCAAAGCCAGCTCGGCTGTTGAGTAAACGTGCTCAACATTTATACCTATAATTTTAATGCCTTTGGATGCGAGGAAAGGTTTATCCATGTAATCTTGCCCGGTACCATAGCTTGAAAGCGCCTTCACCTGAGAATTATCACTTAACAATCTACTATCAATTTTAACCGTATGGGTGGTAATTACGCCTTCATAATTATCAAAAGCCTGCATGTAGGCATCATCTGTAATGGTAGTTGGTTCGGGCCAATAATCAATTTGAACATCTTCAAAAAGAGTTTTCACCTCATCCAAAAACGGAAGCTTCTCCGCACAAAATATTTTATTGGTTTTGCTCATATACACGCGATTATTGGCGGCGAAATATAACTATTAGATCATGGTGCGGGCAAATAAATTAGTTAAATATTCAAACAAACCGAATTTATTTTTAACTTACCTCACGGCAATAACCTACATTCAATCAAACCTTAAAAAATGAAAACAGCAGGCATAATAGGCGGCTCCGGTTTTATCGGCAGTTACGTAACGAAACTATTTTTACAGAATGGTTATAAGGTAAAAGTGTCATCAACCGACATTAGCAATGAGAGCAAATACGCCCATTTACAAGCTTTAGATAACGCCGCGAATTTGGAGATTTGCGCGTTGGATATGATGAATGCCGAAAGTATAATGGATTTCGCGACCGACTGCAGCATAATTGTACACGGTGGCACACCCTTTATTTTAGATGTGCAGGACCCGAAAACGCAGTTATTTGACCCGACAGTTAAAGGGACCGAAAACTTTCTGGAAGTAGTAAAAACTATTGCGGGAGTAGAAAAGGTTGTGTTTATAGCGTCGGTTGCGGCATGGAACACTTCATTCCCTTTAAACCCGGCCATTTATAACGCTGATCATTTATTTTCTGAAAAAGATGAGCCTTATTACGGAGATGCAGATCACCCTTACGCCCAGGCCAAGTTTTTGGCAGATCAGGCGGTAAGAAAATTTATAAATGACAACTACGAATTGCCTTTTGAAATTGTAACCGTTTCGCCGGTGTTTGTTATTGGTAACGCACTATCTTCAAGGGAAGACTCCACTTCAATGGGTTTGCAGTTTCTGTTCAAAAACAAAATAAAGCCTAATCCCTTTGTTGAGTTTTTGTTTACAGCGGATGTGCCGTTTGCAATGGTTGATGTGAGGGATGTGGCGGAAAGTATATTTAACGCTGCAACCGTAAAAGGTTTGCATAGTAAAAACTATCTACTTTCTTCGGAAAGCTATAAGGTATCGGATATTTCATTGATGCTTAATCAACAGGAGCCGGTGTCCGAAGCTATGATAACTTACGATAATACTTTAGCCAAAACAGATCTGAAAATTTCGTTTATCCCTGCAAAAGAAACCTTGTATAATTGCGCTTAGTTAATGCAGGAATTTGCTATTAAGTTATTTTTCTAGCAACTCTTTTACGTGTTTATGTATGTTGGCGCAAATGCGGTCAACCGGCAAATCATTAGCATCGATTCCAAACGGATCCTCAATTTCTTCGGCAATAAGCTCCAGGCTTGCCAATACGAATAACACCAAGGCCGTCAGCGGAACTACCAGGTATCCTAAACTAAAAGACCAGCCGAATGGCAGGGTCATCACAAAAAAGAAAATGAACTTTTTGATAAAAACACTGTAAGAAAACGGTATAGGTGTGGTTTTTATACGTTCGCAGGCCCCGCAAATATCTGTAAGGGCGGCAAGGTCGGTGCCAATCAACAATAGTTCTCCCCTGTTGATTACTTCCTTCCTGTGCAGACTGTACATACGTTGGGTTAACAAGGCCGCTACCTGGTTAGGCACATGCTGGTCGGCATCTACAATTATACCCGGTGCACTTTCGGCATGCCAACGCTCATTACGCAAATGCTTACGCAACGTATCCGCATACATGGGTATCGCTGCAGCAAAAAAACTAACATCGTCTGCGCTAATACTTATAGATTTTAGTTTGATGGCCATGTTGCGGCACGTATTCGTTAAAGAGCCCAGCACCCGCCGTGCTTCCCACCATCGGTCATAAGCCGTATTGGTGCGGAAAACCAGCAGCATAGAGATAACAAAACTAAGAATGGTATGTACCAGGCTCACATTTTTTACGTGACTAGTCTCCGGAAGGTGAAATACTGTGGTTTCCAGGTAAACAATTACAGCAGAATATACTGCAATTGCCAGCATAAGCGGCAACAACTTGCGGAAAGTATCGGCCTTGTGTATGCGAAAAATAAAAGTGAACCAGTTTTTAGGATTGTAGTCTATCATAGATTGTAAAGGTGGGAAAACAAGCGCATACCCGAAAATTATTTCCCCAACCAGTTATCTGCATTTCCACCCTTAAACCTGCCCGCTGCCCACCTCACCATTTCATCCATTATCGGACCCAGTTCTTCCCCATCCTTAGTCAGACTGTAAGTAACCACAGGCGGCACTACGTTTTCTGAGTAACGACTGATCAAACCGTCTTCCTGTAGCTCTTTCAGGTGCTGAATAAGCATTTTTTCGGTTACCGTTGGTATGGCCCTTTTAAGTTCGCTGTATCTTCTCGGTCCGTGCATTAACTCGAACAGGATGAGGGGTTTCCAGTTACCGCCCAATTTACTTATCACATAGCTTACCGGGCAATTGGCCCTGTTGGCTCTTTTGTTAATGTTGATGGTTGATGATTCCTTTATAGCTGTCATAATACATACTTTAGGGTAAGTACTTGTAAAAAAGTAAGTACAAATATACTTTTGCTGGCAACAAAAACAAATACATCATGAAAATAATTATCACAGGGTCATTAGGCAACATAAGCCGCCCACTTTCAACACAATTGGCAGCAAAAGGCCACAACGTAACCGTTATCAGCAGCGATAGCAATAAATCAGATCAGATAAAAAGCATAGACGCTATACCCGCCATAGGTTCAATTACCGACGATGGCTTTTTAACCAAAACCTTTACCGGTGCCGACGTAGTGTATCTAATGATCCCCACTAATTTTGCGGCGCCGGAGATCAAGGCAGATATAGCAGCAACCGGGCAGATCTATGCCAATGCGGTAAAAGCCGCAGGTGTTAAAAAGGTAGTGATGCTAAGTAGC
Organism: uncultured Mucilaginibacter sp.; assembly: GCA_946479225.1. The sequence goes on from CAMLFI010000015.1 coordinate 9,992, forward strand.
TTAGGCGCGCACCTGACAGAAGGTACCGGACCAATTGCCGGCATACACCGCGCAGAAAAGATCCTGAAAAAACTGGATGGCGTTGATCTGCTTATGCTCCGCCCGGCCTATTTCTACAATAATTTTTATGGCGATATCAACATGATAAAAAATGCAGGTATTATAGGCAGTAACTTTGGCGCAAACCAACGACTGGCAATGGTTGATCCGGAGGATATTGCAGCGGTAGCAGCCGAAAATATCGAGAAAGGATTTACCGGTCAAAGCGTTTTATATGTGGCAAGTGCTATCCCAACACTTGGTGAAGTAGCCGCCACCTTAGGAAAAGCCATCGGCAAACCTGAACTGCCATGGGTTGAATTTACTGATGAGCAAGCTTTTGGCGGCATGACCGAGGCGGGCTTGCCGGAGGACATAGCCAAAAACTATGTAGAAATGGGTGCTTCTATTAGAAGCGGTTTGATCTGGGATGATTTTGATTTGGATACTGCTGAGTTGATTGGCAAAACTAAACTGGAGGACTTTGCGGTAAAGTTTGCGGCGGCTTACAATGGCTAATTAATCGGCACAACGTTGGTCTCCGCAAGTTTGCGAGACCAACGTTGTGTTTACTTCACCAATAAACGCTGCAAATCCAAACTATCTCCCTTAAAAGCATTAAAATCCACCACATGACCAATCCCATTTATGGTAGCCTTATCCGAATGTTGCCAGAACCACCAGTTGGTGCTATCGGCCAGTTTTAACTCGCCCTGATAATAATGGGCGATCCATAAGGGGTAGCCATCAAAATGTCCCGCCAGGTAATCCTTATAAAAACTGATGCCTGTATAAATAATTGGTTTTACACCCGTTGCGCCTTCTACCTTTTTTATATAGGCCTTCAACTCTTTACGCATCTTATCCGGCGATAGGCCATCCAATACTTCAACATCCACCACCGCGGGCAGGTCGCCTGCTTCCAGCTTTACATTCTGCAAAAAAAACCGCGCCTGCCATAAGCCATCTTTTTTAGGGCGGAAGAAATGGTAGGCTCCGCATACAATCCCCGCCTTGGCCGCCTCGCGCCAGTTCCGTTTAAAATAAGGGTCGACTGTTAGCAAACCTTCGGTTGCTTTTATAAAGGCAAATTTAATGCGCACGCTGTCCTCTTCCATAGCCTTAACCTTCGGCCAATTGATCTTGCCCTGCGCATATGACACATCAATCCCATGAATTTTATAATTAACCGGGATACGGATGCCAAAACTTTCATAGGTACGGTAATTGGACGATTCGCCCATATCGGTCATCCAGCGCCATGTAGCGCTAAAAAACTTCAGGATATAGCCGTAATAAAAAGGTGAAAGCAAGATGAGGAGCAGGCCGGCCAATGCCAACTTCCACGAGTAATTTTTCTTGGCGGCTTTCTTTGTCCTTGCCGGGGTTTTCCTGGGTGACTTGGGTTGAGTTTTTTTGGCTGGCACAGCGCAAAGTTACGAATGTCGAACAGAAAACTACTTATCCACAATCGTAACCGATGTCATTCCGAATTTATTTCGGCATCTCACAGGGCATTCACGCCAGACAGGTCTGCTACCTGCATCATGGAGTAAGCATGGCGTCTACCGGTATGATGGGATGCCGAAATAAATTCGGCATGACGATTGTTCTATTCGTGATTTTTCGTCCTCATATACTTCATCGACTCGTCAACCATCGCTTTCAATACCTCCGTATCAACATCAGCCAATTTCTTAACATAAACACAGCCCTTAGCTGTGGTGTGTTTACCAAATTTAGCCAACAGTTCGTCGCGTTGCGAGAAGCCTGTTGAAATATAAAGCGCGATAGCATTCGCTCTTGGCGAAAAACCGAATAACGGCGCATCGCCTTCCCTCCCGCTTTCGTATTTGTAATGGTAACTGCCAAAGCCAACAATGGCCGGTCCCCACATTTTGGCGGGTAAGCCTGTGTGTTTTTCAATTAAATCAACAATTTTAAAACTGTCGTTACGCTTGTTCTCATCAGCAACGTCATTTAAAAAATCAGCTACGCTTAATTCGTTTTCGGTGGTTTTGTTTGTATTTTTTGCCATATCCAAGGTTTTAGTTCGATTTTACTGTGACTAACAACGGACTATCAAAAATAGCAACCGGCGAAATTACCGGCTCATTCAAAGGTATATTATTGCCGTAATGCTCCTTTAATTTTGCCTTTACCGCTTCGCTGCTCAGATCAAAATCTTTCAGTTTCTTCAGCTTTCCTACTTCAATCCCTGCACCCGTTTTATAGATCTTCCATACCAGTTCTGAGCAATAGATGCGCTCATCGCTCCATTCAAAGGTCCCATCGTAATCCTTCCCCATAAATTTCTTACCAACCTGTTTCATTTTATTGATAGCCGCAGCGGTTAGCACCTGTTTTGCGTTGGCTAATCGTTTTATCACAAACTTACCGCCCTGTCCTTCAGCTATCCACTGGTCTAACGGCGTTGAACGCACGGGTTGCACCGCTTCGTAAACGTAAAGCGTGCCTTTTTCCTTAAAGATTATTCCGCAATGCGAGTATTTCGATTTAGTTGCCAATTGTATGGCCTGGCTAAGCGGCGAGTTCAGGGTTTGGAAGATGATGTCACCCTCCTGCAGGTCCTCATAATTTACGGATACTGTTGTTTCTTTTGCATTGGCGTTGCTATATGTTATAGCAGAAACAGCTAAGCTTAACGTGCATATTATCAGTGCGGAAAGGAGTATCTTCTTCATGTTTAAATATAATTAATTGGAAATGATTTACTAACGTAGTTTAATATGTTTTATGTTGCTGTGCACGTTCATATTCATAGCGATGGGTTTAAAACCCATCGCTATCCGAAAACCCGCAAACCTACCCCCTTCAACATTTGCATTATAATTATACCTTTGTGAAATTTTTTAAGAACTATGTTAAAAAGAGTTGTTGTAACCGGCATTGGCGCACTAACCCCATTGGGTAATAATGTTAAAACATTTTGGGATAACGCGGTAAAAGGCGTTAGCGGAGCGGGCAAGGTTACGCGTTTTGACGCATCGTTATTCAGATCGCAGGTTGCCTGCGAGTTGAAAGATTATAATGTTACCGATTTTTTAGACAGGCACGATATTAAAAAAACTGATGCCTACACACAGTATGCCATGATAGCATCTGACGAGGCCATTAAGGATTCGGGTTTTGATATCAATGCCATGGACCCATTTGATGTAGGTGTTATATGGGGATCTGCCCAGGGCGGCATGGAAACCTATGAAACCCAGGTGCGCGAGTACGCTTTGGGCGACGGGCATCCGCGATTTAATCCTTACCTCATCCCCAAGTTTTTGATTAATATGGCGTCAGGGTTGATCTCTTTACGTCATGGCTATATGGGTGTCAACTACGCGCCGGTATCGGCCTGCGCAACCTCAAACACGGCCATTATGGATGCTTTTAATTATATCCGTTTAGGCAAAGCCAAGATCATTGTAACAGGTGGTTCTGAAGCGCCTGTTTCGCCCGCTTCTTTTGGTGGTTTTAGTTCGATGAAGGCCATGTCGCACCGTAACGACGACCCGCAGACAGCATCACGTCCGTTTGATGTTGACCGCGACGGATTTGTGATGGGCGAAGGTGCAGGTGCTTTGGTATTGGAAGAATATGAGCATGCCGTTAAACGTGGCGCTACTATTTATGGCGAGGTTTGCGGCGCCGCTATGACAGCCGATGCCTACCACATGACAAGTACCCACCCCGAAGGCAAAGGTGCCACCAAAGCCATGCAACTGGCATTAGCGGAGGCAGGGATAACCACTAATGAGTTGGATTACCTGAATATGCACGCTACTTCTACGCCGGTGGGTGATCTTTCCGAAATTCATGCCGTGTTAAACCTCACTCATGGCGAAAAGAACAACATTTGGATAAGCGCGACTAAATCAATGACCGGTCACTTGTTGGGTGCTGCCGGTGCCATTGAAGGAATTATCAGTTTGCTGACTATTCGTGATGGCATTATTCCGCCAACCATCAATACAAAAACATTAGATCCTGCTATTCACGATAGCATGAACATTATTTTAGGCGAAGCTGTTGATCACGATGTTAAATATGCCATGAGCAATACCTTTGGTTTTGGCGGGCATAATGCGACGGTGGTGTTTGGGAAGGTGTAAAAAATGAAACTTCACGATTTTTATCCACATAACAAAATTTTGTTTTACGCAGGCGCTGCTCTTTCATTTACAGGCTCTTATTTGGATAATACCAAAAAGATATCTTTGGAATTAACAATCCTTTTATTGGTCGCTGGACTTTTACTAATGCTACTGAGCTTCCGGAAACCAAAACGGAGTAAGGACATTGTTTAATTTCCCATTCATTGTAGTTAATTAAAAGATTTGTTGAATTCTTCTTTTGGCGGGCACAATGCTACGGCGGAATTTGGGAAGGTGTAGGCTAGCGCGCTGATTCTTTTTTTTGTGTGACAGCCCTGATCCGGGGTGATCCAAAATGATCCAAAGTGATCCAAAATCGTGGAAAAATCCGTCGTTTTTTCCGTTTTGCAGATGACTTATAATCAGCCAATTATAATAGTTTTACAGCTAAATCTACCGACGTAAAAGTCAGTATAGCTAAAAACGTTAACGTCCTGATAATCAAGTTAAATGTGATCCATCTGCAGATGCGATGCATATTTTTTGGATCACCTATTTAGACGAGTTAATCACCCTTTTTGCAAACTCATCAGTACGGGCAAATTGATAGCCCTTACTTTGCGCCCAATTGATGAAGCCTGTAATTCTTTTCACAAAAGCCTCACCTGAATTTTTAGACACATAGCGCGGGAAACCATACTTTTCAGGTTGGTTCAGATCGGTAAACTCCCATGGGTGGAAGTACAGGTTAAGGTAGCCATCCTTACGGTGGGCAGCAGCAGCCATCCAGCGGATAACAGACATAGGCAGGTTATGGAAGCTCAACCAAAACAAGGGCCAGCGTACCAGTGGCGACACAGAAGCCGGTATCTGCAGCACCCCCTCATCAAAAAACCAACTGCGCGGCTTGCTGAAGTTATTGTACCTGCCGGGGATAAAGGTCGGGTTAATGGACGAGTTGTAGGTATAACCCGCTTTTTGAATTTCCTTTTCATCAACCGGCATCATTCGCGCCATGCGGAAACCGGTAACATCAACACCTGATACCTCCCCTAATTTTAGCTTAGATTGCAATAGATGCTCTACCTTAAAATCAGAATGGTAATATCCATGCGATGCCAGTTCGTGCCCGGCATCTACAATCTTTTTAATGATGTCAGGTTTGTTAACAGCGTAGTTGGCGGTGCAGAAGAAGGTGGCTTTTATGTCTGCTTGGGCCAGTATCTCTAAAACAGTATTGGTACCCGTGGTAGATATGGCTAATTGCTCATCAAAGGGCAGGGTTTTGCCATATTCAAGCGGCATATCAAACTCCTCTACATCAAATCCTAACAGTATCATTCTTTGTTTTATGCAGATTGGATGAGCGGATTATATAAGTTGGGCGCTGCTTGGTTTGCATAAATATTTTACCCAGGTACGAGCCGATGATACCCAACACCAAAAGCTGTAATCCCCCGAAAAAGGCGACCGTAGCAATCAGCGACGCCCAGCCGGAAACTTTATCATAGTCGGTAAAATAGCTGATCAGCACATAAGGAATATAAAGCACTGCGGACAGTGAAAAGAAAAGCCCTAACCCGGTAGCTATATACAATGGCCTTACACTGAATGCCATAATCCCTCCTACCGCCAATTTAAACAAACGGAAGAAGGAGTAACTGGCTTCACCTGTATGGCGCTCTGCAGGGGTGTAAGGAATGCCCTTCTGCTTAAAGCCAACCCATTTCACCATGCCACGGAAGAAGATCTCGTATTCGTTTATCTGCTTCAGTTCATCCACTACCCTCCTGTCCATCAAGCGGAAATCGGATATGCCGTTCTCCAGTTTAATATCTGACAATGTATTTACCACCTTATAAAAAAGCCGCGAAGCAAGGCGCTGATAAGCGCTGGCGTGGCGGTTAGATTCGCTGCGGAAGGTATAAATGATATCATACCCTTCTTCCCAGTTTTTAAGCAGCTCCGGCAGCAAATGAGGTGGATGTTGCAGGTCGGCGTCCATGGTAATAATGGCGTCGCCGTTGGCGGCATCAATTCCGGCCTTAAGGGCGTAGTCCTTACCAAAGTTTTTTGATAGCTCGATATAGAACACATGCGGATAGATCTCTGCCTGCTGTTGTATAGCCTCTAAAGTATTGTCACGGCTGCCATCATTTATAAAAATAAGCTCGTAATCATATCCTGTACTGCTGATGGATTTGCTCAGCTCTGCAATAAGGTGAGCTATGTTCTTCTCCTCATTGTAAGCGGGTATCACTATGGAAAGTTTCTTATTCATACCGTCTCAGATGGCAAGTTTAAATCCTTTTTAGTGAAATTACGGAATAATGTTTCATAAATGATCTTCAGCCATATCAAAAAGCAGGGCAAGGCCTTCAATGCATAAGGCTCAACATATGTTTTCTTGATATAGTGAGGGAACAGATCAGACGGCGAAAGACTGGTTAATATCAGTGCGAAAACCAGCAGGCTTATATCCAATTTACTTAACGGTCGTTCGGCGTTAATGAACCATACCGCTACACCAACAAAGGCGATAATATATGTGGGCGACTCAGAACCTGTACTGAATATCAC
>CAMLFI010000016.1 GCA_946479225.1 uncultured Mucilaginibacter sp.
CAACACCAATTCGCGCTGCTCGCCTAAGCTATAGCTGTCGCCCTCAACCTTTAAGTTTATTTCTATAATTCCGCTGTTGTTTATTCTGTCAGCCTCTGCCTCCATGGCCTTTATAAGACCCTGATGCATGGTGTGTTCAAAACTAAGGCTTTTTGAAAGATGGCGCAGATCTGTAATGGCCCTGCCTATCAACTCACGGCTTTCGGCTACTTTTTGCAGTTGAGCCGGGGCAGCAGCATTGGTAATTGAGGCAAGATTGAGTTTAACAAATGATAATACCTGGGTAATGTTATCATGTATCTCGCGGCTAACGTTATTAAGGGTTTGTTCCTGTACTTCTATTTGGGTTTTAAGGATTTCCTGCTGGAAGGCATTTTTAAGATGCTCTTTCTCTTCTATGTGGCGTTTTTTACGCCGGTTGTATATGCTAATGTATATAACAATAGCCAAGGGGGCAAGCAAAAAAACAAGGGTAGATAATATTATCTCTTGCTTGATGTTATCCATCTTTTACAAATAAATGCATATGTCCAGCAGCCATATAAAATAACGATAAGAGTATCGTGTATGTAAGCTAAATATACTGTATTTTTAAGGGGTTCAGCCAAAAGTTTACTACGAAACATATTGAGGGCCGTCGTGCCGAAAAAGAAGAACAAGGTGCCGGTTGTCCACCAAAAATCCGGCAAGGTTTTTAAGTCGGCATACTCTTCACTGTTAATCAAAAGGTAATAATAATACAAGCTGTACAATATAAACAGCACAGACATTACCGTATAGGTTGTAGAGTTATAATCAAATATACCATCCGCATTAGTAAAGGCCTCAACAATGTAAAGTAATAGCAACGCGCCCGTTCCCGCGAAAACCACAGGCTTGCTGTTGATATATCTCCCAATGAGATTGTAGAACATTGCTGCGAAGGCGGGTATTTGGAAAAACAATAAAACGTTATAAATCCAGGCATTTGAATTCATCGGTATAGGGTTTGCCCTATAAGCCGCCTTTAAAGGTATTGCACCTAATTCTACCATACACGTTAACAGCATAAATAGCACCAGCATTCGCCAGTGAAACTCCTTAGCGTTAAAAAGACAAACCAACGCCGAAATGAAACAAATCAATTCGGCGCTGGTGTACAAATTAAAAAATTGAAGCATATTGGGTGTTAATTACAATTATAGGGGCAAAGGCCACCATTGTTTTGAGGCTCGATTTTCTCAGGTTTCCATTTACCATTTTCGTTTTTTATGAAGTTGGCAATGCTTACAGGGTTGCAATTAAAATAGTCCTCTTTACTTTTATTAACGGTCGTCAGCACGAAAGTGCTCTTTCCGTATTTAGCATTTCCATAAAAATTATTGTGGTAAGTTGCAATATATATACGTACACCTGCGAAATCGGCTTCCAGTAACATCTTATCGAGCCGCTCTTTATCAAACCAAACGCCTTTGGTTTCAACAACATTTCCATTAAAGTTTTGTACCATTCGTTTAGCATATGATACTATCAGATTGCCATCATTACCTATTACAGCGCAGCTATTATCCGGAAAATCATCTTGGGGTGATCGAACAAGCTCACGCAGTTTGACTCCTGATGTGGAAAATGGTTCGGGCTCAATTTTTAACGAGACACCGGCCCTATGCAATGCTGCCTTTGAATGTCCATAATAGTCGTGATGCATTTTCTCTAATGGTGAGGTAGAATAGGCTATGCTGTCCGTTGTAGAAACTAAGATCAATTTTATCGTCTCAGATTCTGGACTTTCCTGGCCGAAATATATTCTGAAGCCATCTGTTTTAAGCCCGCCTGCGGAAGGTTGTTCTGTTGCCAACAGGTCTCGGATTGTTTTTATCATATCCTTATTTAAAAAAAAGCTTTCATTGGTATAACTTCTTCCTGACCGCGCTATGTAAAAATAGGCGATCTGTTTAAGGGCTTCATCGCGGGGCGTACCATCAAGGGCTTCATAAACAATGTCAGTAGGCGGAGCGGCGGCTTGCGCACTACTTTTCTTTGAAGTGATTAATGCAGGATCAATTGCACTTTTTTCATTGCCGCCAGGCTTGCATCCCACCGCGACAATAATAATCAGTACAAATGCGGATAATAGTTTTTTCATGATTTTTAGGGTTTTAGGGTTTTCAATAATTTTCTCTAAAGTACGCCAAACCAAAACAAAACGCCCCCCGTGTTTTCACGGTATTTCAAGCGCAAAACACTATTAAAATGCCGTTAAATGCCGCTGTTTTAAACCCTTCTGTTTGCTCAATTTTGGGTTCAGCATTAATAGTCAATGCCACCGGGAAGGCCGAAAACGGGTTAGAGTAGGCGATAAATATATTATGAAGAATACATTTGAAAATATAGCTGATTTTAAAACCAGCTTAATATCCGACCCCGAGTTACAAGCAGAGTTTAGAAACGATCCTGCGCAGGCTGTGCAAAATGTGAACATAAGTCCCCTGGACAAGGATAAATGGATTTACCGAATTGTGGTAATTGCTTTAGGCGCTACAATTTTGTTGACCGTTATTGGTGTACTAATATTAATAGGCGCAGGAAAGATCACCAATGACCAAGCAGTACCGACCATTATCACAGCGTTAGGCAGCGCGGCAATTGGCGCAATTGGCGGTTTGCTTGCTCCACCTCCCAGGAAATAAATATTTACGGGTGAGCCGAAAACGTATTTAGAGTAGGCATTAACATAATAAGACGATGACAATGAATCATTTTTACGGATGGCGGCCCGATCTGCCCGATTTTAGAGACTTTGCATATGCTGCTCCGGTCCACGTTTTACAGCAACTCCCTCCGATGGTAGATTTAAGCCTCCAGAGCCCGGGAGTTTACGACCAGAGAAGCTTGGGTAGTTGTACTGCGCAGGCCATAGCGGCGGCGTTGGAATTTAACTTAATAAAACAAGGCGCACAATTATTTACACATCGCGACTATTCATTTATTACAACGAGCGTGTTATTATTGATACAGTGAACATCGATTCGGGTGCATATTTAAGAGATGGATTGATAGTAGTTAGTAAACTTGGTGCCTGCCCGGAGTTGCTTTGGCCTTATTCTATAAGTGAATTTACCAAAAAGCCTTACCAATCCTGCTACAGCGATGCGTTGGAACATCAGGTATTGTCTTACCACCGCGTACCCCGCACACTCTCGCAAATGAAAGGCTGCCTTGCCGAAGGATATCCATTCGTGTTTGGATTCACTGTTTTCGAGTCATTTGACAGTACGGAAACAGCAACTTCCGGAGTAGCAAATATGCCACAACCAGGCGAAGCCCGTTTAGGGGGGCATGCGGTAATGGCGGTTGGTTATAATGACGAAACACGGCGGTTTTTGGTAAAAAACAGCTGGGGCGAAGAATGGGGTTTAGACGGTTACTTTACTCTTCCGTATGATTATTTACTCAATGAGGGACTGTCAGACGACTTTTGGACCATCAGATCGGTGGAAATAACAAATCACCATTAAATTCAAATCAGTAACCAAATCTTACCTAAACCTTCATCTCATATATCAGCCGGCTCCGTTTCGCGGGGGAAATCGGGGTCGGCTATTTACCCATCCAACAAAAAAACAAACAACTCCTTAGGCCCATGAGCACCTAAAACCAGTGTTTTTTCAATGTCGGCAGTGCGGCTTGGGCCGGTTACGTTGGTTATCATTGAAGGTATATTGCTGCCGTATTTTTCTTTCAGTAGTTTAAAGCCATCTTTCAGGTCGGTAACCATTTGCGAGGTGTATGCCAATACAATATGAACGGATGGATAGATACTTAAGCGGCGGCCCGCCATACCTGCGTTGGATAGCAATACGCTGCCGTTGCGGGCAACCAAAGCTTCGCACAAAGTAAAGCCTACTTCCGCTTGCTCAAAATCTTTATCCGTTTCAAAATAAGGGTATTCGTAACGATCAAGCAGTTGCTGCAACTCGGGCTCCCAACAGTATGTTTTGCGCCAGCTGCGTTCCTCGGCAAGTGTAAGCAGATTTTCAATAAACTGCACTTCATCCTCACAAAAAGAAAACTGACCCGCTACTGCGGTAAATTCTTCGGCAAACATCACTTCCAGCAGATCATCTGCCGGTGGGTAGTGCGGCAAATTTTCCAGGTTGGGATAGGGGTTGTCCCTTTTTTCCAAAAGCGCCTGCCTTATTTTTTTCAGCAGCTTTTCTTTTGATGTAGTGATGTTCCGCATTTTATAGCTTAAAGCAAAAAGCTTAAAGCTGAAGGCCCTTTGGTCTTTTCGCTTTAAGCTTTCCGCTAAATTTTTTATTCGTTGCCTGAAGCTTCTTTTTCTTCAGGGTTCCTGTTAAACGTTCCTGAGTGATCAGCAACACCCTCATGTGTAAGCGAATGCGCTGCAGGCTCCTGGTTAGATTCTGTAGGGCCGTTAACAAACTCATCATAAGTGGTGCGGTTATCAAACGGTCGTTTACCTAAAATCTCTTCCAGATCTGATTGGAACAATATCTCTTTTTCCAACAGTTTGTCGGCTAGTTTTATCAGGCCATCCTGTTTATCTAACAATAAGGCTTTGGTACGCGCATAAACAGCATTGATTTGGTTGCGCACTTCCTGGTCTATTAACTCAGATGTTTTTTCTGAATATGGTTTGTTAAACTGGTACTCGCCTTGTGTATCATTAAATGATACATTTCCCACCTTTTCATTCATACCATAAATGGTAACCATAGCATATGAGAGCTTAGTGATACGCTCAAGGTCGTTTTGTGCGCCGGTTGAGATCTTGCCGAAGGTAATATCCTCAGCCACGCGGCCACCCATTGTCATACACATACCATCTTCCAGTTGTTCTATTGTGTACAAAAACTGCTCTTTAGGCAGGTACTGCGCATAACCTAACGCCGCAACACCACGAGGAACAATAGATACCTTAACCAACGGATCAGCATGCTCCAGGAACCAACCCGCAATGGCGTGACCAGCCTCGTGGTAAGCAACAATGCGCTTTTCTTCCGGCGATATAATCTTGTTTTTCTTTTCCAAACCACCTATCACACGGTCAATAGCATCCTGAAAGTCCTGCATATCTACAGCTTCCTTGTTTTTACGGGCAGCAATAAGCGCAGCCTCGTTGCAAACGTTGGCTATCTCTGCACCGGCAAAGCCAGGTGTTTGTGCCGATAATTTTTTAGCGTCAACGCCCTCGGCCAGTTTAACCGGTTTAAGGTGAACTTTAAATATCTGCTCACGACCAATAAGATCGGGTTTGTCAATTGATACCTGCCTGTCAAAACGTCCCGGGCGAAGCAATGCCGAGTCCAGTACATCCGGACGGTTGGTTGCAGCTAATATGATAATACCGGAGTCGGTACCGAAACCATCCATCTCAACCAATAGCTGATTCAGTGTATTTTCACGCTCATCATTGCCACCTACAATATTGTTTTTACCACGGGCACGGCCAATAGCATCAATCTCATCAATAAAGATGATACAAGGCGCTTTGTCTTTTGCCTGGCGGAACAGATCGCGAACGCGTGATGCACCCACACCAACAAACATCTCAACAAAGTCTGAACCCGAAAGCGAGAAGAAAGGCACCTGCGCCTCGCCGGCAACGGCTTTGGCTAATAATGTTTTACCAGTACCCGGCGAACCTACAAGCAATGCGCCCTTTGGTATTTTACCACCCAGGTTGGTATATTTTTTAGGATTACGCAAAAAATCAACAATTTCCATTACCTCTTGCTTGGCTTCTTCCAGGCCGGCAACATCATTGAAAGTAACGGATACCTGCGACTCCTTATCAAACAAAGTAGCTTTTGATTTACCGATATTAAATATCTGCCCACCCGGGCCACCACCTGCCCCGCCCGACATGCGACGCATAATAAACATCAGCACCGCAGCAAAAAGCACGATCATAATAACGCTTTGCACCAACCCGTTTGATAGCAGGCTATCCCGCTGGTCATACTTTATAGCGATTTTTTGCGCTTCCGGTGCATTTTTTTGAGCATTCTCAATGGATTGTTTAAGGCTTTCGTATGATGGGTAGTTAAAAGAATACTGCGGATCGGCTGCAGACATGTTGAACGCGTTAGGAGCCTTCCGTACATCCGCATATTGAGGCTTTTTCTCTAAACTATCCTTTTTTATATGCACCTCGGCTATCACCAGGTCGCCGCTTTTATAAGCCATCACATAGCTAACATCACCGGTTTTAAGCATTTCTGTCTCAAAGCGCTTAAAATCAATAATTTTACCGCCTGTGCTTCCCGAAAAAACAGCTATCCCTATAAAAGTGGCAATAACAAGTGCATAAACCCACATAAAATTAAATTTAGGGGGCTTAGGTGTTATCCTTTTGGCAGGGATCTTCCTTACCGGTTTTGGTTTTTCCGAATTATTATCTTTCATTTTTTTTATTTCAACTATTAATTATTCTAAAAGTTAACCGCGCTTATGCGCTTTTGTAACTTTTAATTTCAGCATCGCCCCACAGTTCCTCTACACCATAAAACTCACGCTTATCAGTTCTGAAAACGTGCACAACCACGTTTACATAATCAAGCAATATCCACTCGCCATACTGCAATCCCTCTTTGCGCCAGGGTTCCTGCTGCGTGGCTTTAAATATTTCGTCCTCAATACTGTTAGCAATTGCTTTTACCTGTGTGGTCGAGTCGGCGTGACAGATAACAAAATAATCAGACACAGAGCTATGTATATTACGAAGATCTAATCTGACAATGTCGTTCCCTTTTTTTTCCTGTATGCCATGTATGGCAAGTTCAGAAATGTAAGCGGATTCATTTTTCGCTTTATTTTTTACCATCAAAAAGAATTAGTTTTGAAACGTTTTTGAGTAAGTCATTATTATAACATTGCAAAATAACATATTTTCAGGATTATTTGTTGGACAAAATTTACTGACATTAAAAGAAGTTGATTCAACCAACAATTTCCTTAAAAACTTATTGTCAAATTCCAAGCCATTGCCCGAAGGTACGGTCATTATGGCAGAACATCAATACGCTGGTCGCGGCCAGCAGCAAAATAAATGGCATAGTCAGCCGGGCAAAAACCTAACATTTAGCGTGTTACTTAAACCCACATTTATAAGCGCCGTCAATCAGTTCGATCTGACACGAGCCATTAGTCTGGGCGTTTCTGATACACTGCGTACACTATTGGGCGATGCACTTAAGATAAAGTGGCCCAACGATATATATTATAAAGACTGTAAATTAGGCGGCATGCTGATTGAGAACATGGTGCAAGGTGAGCGGATAAATAACTCTATTGTGGGAATAGGCATCAATGTAAATCAGGACGCCTTTCCCGAAGGAGTAAACAATGCCACGTCGCTTAAACAAATCTTACACAAAGATTACGATTTACGCCTTTTATTGTCAGAGATTTGCAGTCAAATAGAAGCATACTACTTACATTTAAAGGCAGGTAGAATTGACTTTATAAGAAGTGCGTATCTAAGCCGTTTATATTGGTTGAATGAGCCGCGGCATTTTAGGGCCGGCAATGAAGTTTTTGAAGGAATAATTAAAGGTGTTGCCGGTAACGGTTTGCTGCAAATAAAAAGGGGCGACGCAACAGCAAGCTACAACTTAAAAGAAATTGAATTTTTAAATAAATAATATGAAGAAGATATTGGCAATTACTACCGCATTAATGCTAACCCTGGGTGCCTTTGCGCAGGTTGAGAACAAGGTGAAGTGGAAATTCGGCGCAAAAAGAACCAGCGCTACAGAAGCGACTATTTTTGCAATAGCAACGCTGGAGGATGGATGGCATATATACTCTCAGCACATTAATGAAGGCGGCCCAACAAAAACCGAATTCACTTTTTCCAAATCAAAAGCATATTCTTTAGCAGGCAAAACCACTGAACCTAAAACTGTTGCAAAGTTTGACAAGCAATTTAAAATGAACATCGGATTTTTTGAAAAGGAAGTGATTTTTCAGCAAAAAGTTAAGCTAAAATCGGCAAATGCCGTAACTGTTAAAGGCAAGGTTGAATTTGGCGTTTGTAATGACAGGCAATGTCTTCCGCCCGATGAAGTGGCGTTTAACATCCCTGTGCCTGTAAAGTAATATGAGCACTCCAACCCTCAAGTCATTGTTACTAAAAGCTGCAGGTGTTGCAATCCTTTTTATTGTGTTATGGCTAAACGCGCCCGCTGCTTTTGCCCAACAGCCGGACACTGGTGGTGTGGTTTTTACTGAGACGGCAACTGCGACCGACAGTTTGGTTGATGCCGTAAAACAAGACACGCAACAGGTAGTAAAAACCGCTTCTTCAACGGTTGCGCCAATTGCTCCAATACAAAGTCCCAGATCATTGTGGACTATATTTATTGCGGGTTTTCTGGGAGGCTTCGCAGCCTTTTTAATGCCCTGCATTTACCCCATGTTGCCTTTGACCGTTTCGTTCTTTACAAAAAAGGGAGGAAGCCGAAGCAAGGGAATACTCAACTCCATATTATACGGCCTGTGCATAGTATTTATATATGTTTTTATAGGCATACTGGTGGCCGTTGTTTTTGGGCCAGCGGCACTTAACGGACTGGCAACCAACGGCGTTTTTAATTTCTTCTTCTTTCTGTTGCTTATCGCCTTTGGTATATCCTTTTTGGGCGCATTTGAAATCACGTTGCCCAGTTCGCTAGCCAACAAGCTAGACGAGAACTCGGACAAAGGGGGACTTGCCGGCATATTCTTTATGGCTGCAACGTTGGTGGTAGTATCGTTCTCATGTACCGGCCCGTTAGTTAGCTCTGTATTGCTTGATGCCGCCGTTAAAGGCGAGCGAATTGGTCCGGCTATAAGCATGCTTGGCTTTTCGTTAGCCTTAGCGCTTCCGTTCACCCTGTTCGCCATGTTTCCATCTGCTTTAAAAAGTCTGCCAAAATCAGGCGGATGGCTAAACAGTGTAAAAGTGGTACTAGGCTTTATTGAGATAGCCTTCGCGTTAAAATTCTTATCAAATGTTGATCTGGCCTATCATTGGGATTTGATAGACCGGGAGATAGTACTATCACTTTGGATCGCTATTGGTGTGTTGATGAGCTTGTATCTGATCGGAAAGATCCGGTTTGCGCATGATACTCCGGTTGAGCACCTTTCTATTCCCAGAACGTTTATCGCAATGGGCGTTTTCGCTTTTACGGTTTATTTAGTACCCGGCTTATGGGGTGCGCCGCTAAAATCAGTAAGCGCGTTATTACCGCCGCTAAGCACGCAGGATTTTGATATTTCTTCGGGCACACCATCTGCACCTGCCGTTAGTAATACCACATCAATAAAAGAAAAAAAATACGAAGAGCTATTTAAACGCCTGCCAAAGGTAAAAGGCCTTGATGAGTGGTATGATTATGAGCAGGCCATAGCGGTGTCAAAAGAAGCACACAAGCCTGTATTAATTGACTTTACCGGGTGGAACTGTGTTAACTGCCGCCAAATGGAGCAAAACGTCTTTCCGGACCCCGAAGTATTAAAGCGCCTTCAAAATGAATTTGTTATGCTGCAGTTGGTGATAGACGATAAAACCGAACTATCGGCTGCTGAACAATTTACTTCAACTGTTACTAAAAAGCGTATAACTACAATTGGCGGTAAATGGCTGGATTTTGAAATATCTAAATACAACTCAAACGCCCAACCTTTTTATGTTATTATTGACGAAAACGGGCAAACGCTGGTGCCACCTCAAGGCGCTATTTTTGATATTCCCGAATTTATAAAATACCTGGATAGCGGAATTTCTGCTTATAAAACTTTACAGGCGGCAAAAAAATGACGTAATTTGCGGCGAATACGATATAGTAATAATCTTCTTCGCAGATCAGCATGGCTCAGATAAAGAAAATAGGCGTTTTTACGTCGGGAAGTGACGCACCGGGAATGAACGCTGCCATTAGGGCGGTTGTGCGCACCGCGGTGTTATACGACCTGGAAATTGTTGGGATACGCCGCGGTTACGAGGGGATGATAAACGGCGAATTTATTGAGATGGACCGTAAGTCGGTTTCTAACATTATTCAGCGTGGTGGTACAATACTTAAAGCCGGGCGCAGCGAGGAGTTTAAAACGCCTGCCGGTCGTAAAAAAGCTTACGAGCAGCTTAAATCTCAAAACATTGATGGCTTGATAGCCCTTGGCGGTAATGGTACGTTTATAGGTGCCAAAGATCTTGGTCGCGAACATGATATGCCTATAATTGGCGTTCCCTGCACCATTGATAACGATTTGATGGGTACCGATTTTACTGTTGGATACGACACGGCTATTAATACCGCAATTGAAGCAATAGATAAGATCCGGGATACAGCCGAATCGCATGACCGTTTGTTTATTGTTGAAGTAATGGGTGCCGACTCTGGATTGATAGCCCTGCGCGTGGGTATAGCCATTGGCGCAGAAGCTATGATGATCCCCGGAACGCGGTCTGATATGGCGGCTTTATTTGCACGCCTTGAAATGGGACGTAAAGATAAAGCATCAAAAATTGTGGTGGTGGCCGAAGGCGAAGAACCGGGCGAGGCTTTTGAGATAGGCCGCATCATCAAAGAAAAATATCCTAATTACGACACCCGCATATCAGTACTAGGGCACATACAGCGCGGCGGAAAACCTACTTGTATGGATCGTGTGCTAGCAAGCCGTTTAGGTGTTGCTGCTGTAGAAGTATTAAGAAACGGGCACCGCAATGAAATGGCGGGGCTAATTCACAACAGCATTGTTTACACATCGTTTGAGCGCTCTGTAAAACACAATATTGATCTTAACACAGATCTGTTGAAAGTTGTGGAAATGCTTTCTTTGTAATAGCGTTTAACTATCCAATATTGTCAGATTTGAAAGGCCTTGCTGGTTTATTATAGCAATGCTTTTACCAGAAAGGGAAACCAGTTTTTCGTTAACCAGTTCATTTATTACACGGAACACCGTTTCGTAAGTGGCACCTGAAAAAGAGGCCAGGTCCTGCCTGCTCAGGTCAATATTAATAAATCCTTCATTGGTTACCCCAAATTGTTTCTGCAACAGCAGCAATGATTCTGACACTCGGCCCTTTACAGACATGTGAGCCAGGTTGCGCATTTTTCTTTCAGAATCACGCAGTTCGCTGGCAAAAAAATGTAAGAGATTATTAGTGAACTCTGTGTTCACTTTTAATGTGGCCTCAAAAAAATCGATGTCAACAAAACAGATCACACTGTTTTCTAACGCTGTGGCCGATACATGATAGCCGGTATTACTTCCAATACCCCGGTGCCCAACAATTGAACCGGTTTTAGCAAACCTGACGATAAGCTCTTTATAAGCATCCCATTTTATGTGAACCTTTACATTGCCTGAGTTTACAAAAAACACGCCCTTAACCTCGTCGCCCTCTTTAAATATCACCTCCCCTTTTTTTACGCGGAACGTTCTCTGATTTTGCAAAATGGCCGGATGCCACTCCTTCATGCAGTTGTTAAATAAAAAACAATTATTTTGATCACATACGGCTTTGCTTTTCTTCATTTCAAGGTGATTTGTGTACAATTTTACATTAAAACCGTTAACTATCGTAATAGTTTTATTGGCTCAATGTAAAAATATGTATAATATTCTATAATTTTTATCATGAAATTGATTTATTACTGAAAATATTTACGTGAAATGGCTTTTTTTTGATTGAAATTATAAAAATGCCAAAATATGGTATATCTTGCAGCCATTAACTGATCTTATTAGCTCTCATAAATGTATATTACTACTACATTTATTAAAAGTCCACTCTTAAAACGGTGGACTTTTTTGTTTTTCTCTAAAAAATTTAATGGTCTTAATTGTCGGCTTTGTCTGTTAACAAACCGTTATCGTTGGATCAAATTATGCCAACCAGCAGGAAAAATGCGGCCAGATAGTTATTTTTAGTTTTTAATTGATGACTCAGTATAAAAAACGTTTGAGGTGGTTAAAACTGATGGTGGCGATGGTTTTTACCACCGGTGTTGTTAGCGGACAATCCAAATATAAAATCTTGCCACTACCCCCTGCACTGCGCGGTATTAATGAGGAATTTTCGGGAATGGCGCAATTAGGTAACCGCATATATATTTTACCCCAATACGGCAGCTCCATAGAAACCAGGCTTGGTGGTAAATTTGAAATGTACAGTTTCCGGGCCGATAGCGTTAGTCGCGTTATAGCGGGCAAAGACACTTCGCTAATGTCTTTCAATACTTTAAAAATTCGCAATCTTGAAAAACTACCTGATCTTATAAAAAAGACTTATCAGGGCTTTGAAACGCTTACTTTTTTAGGCAATTATGTTTACATGGCCATTGAAACGGTGGATACCGCTGCCAATTGCTATTTAGTGCGGGGCGTTATAGATACAATTAAAAAAGAGATCAACATCGACCATAAAAAATATCTTACACTAAAAAGGCCTTTTTATGTTAGCAACGCCGGGTACGAAAGCATTACCTGGTTACCGGGCGTAAACAAACTCATCGCCTTTTATGAGTTTAACGCCGCTGCGGATGGCAATGCGGCTTATTTAATTGATACATCATTAACTAAAACACCGGAACCGGTTAAAACGCCATTTTTATATTTCCGTAATACGGATGCGGTTACAGCACCCAACGGCGGTATTTATGCTATTAACTATTTTTGGGATGGCGATTACGCAAAGTACCTGGACAACGGCATAGTGAATAATGCGGCGGATAACATTAAACGTGCTGTCCCCGCACTTGAAGACAGCCTGGCTAATAACCCCGAATATTTAAAAACCCACACTTTTGCGCGCATTGTTTACCTTAAAAATTATCGCAAAAAAAAGTGGAAACAAGTTGCTGTTTTTCCGGGTTTTAGAACCGACTGGGAAGGAATTACCCTGTTTAAAAAAGGAGCGTTGGTAATTGCCGATGCCAACAGAAGCACTAAACAGGTAACCCGACTGGCTTATGTCGAATTTTGACATCCGTAAAAATTTTTCTTAGAACAAAAAATTTGCATTTCTTTATAGTTATGTATAGCTTCACACCCCCCTAAGAGGCAACCTAACAGGCGTATTTAATGAAGTTTAATGGTAAAAAGATCATCATTTTTGATGATGATGAGGATATTTTAAGTGTGTGCACCTACGTGTTGGAAGAGCAGGGCTGGGAAGTGCATGTTTTTACTGATTGCAACCACATAGTTGATAAGGTGAGCTCAGTTATGCCCGATGTTATTTTAATGGATAACTGGATTCCTGACACAGGCGGCATCATAGCTACCCAGGCGCTTAAAGGCAATGATGCGCTTAAACACATCCCTGTTGTTTATTTTTCTGCCAACAGCGATATACAATTATTAGCCAAACAGGCCGGTGCCGAGGCTTACCTGGCCAAGCCATTTGACCTGGAAGATATGGAGCGCACAATTGACGGCGTGCTGGCTGCGTAACCGTAACGTAATATAGTTTTTACGCTGTGTATTATTGGGTTTATTATCAATAAGCCCTATATTCGCCACTTAATTAAACCTACTGCAAAGTGAAGATATATAACACCAAACGCGGCATTGTCATTGATAACGAAGGACAATACTTTCTTTCAAACCAAACCAATTGGGATACTTTTATTAACAGACAAGGCTTATATGCCACAGTGCTTGCTGAAATTGGAAGCCTTACTGCCGACTCATCATTAGCCGATGCAATTAACGGCGAAGTTTTGGCTCCTTTGGCTAACCAGGAAGTATGGGCTTCGGGCGTTACTTATTTCCGCAGCCGTACTGCACGTATCGAAGAATCAAAAGACGCCGGCGGCGGCACTTTTTACGATCGTGTTTACAATGCAGACAGACCAGAGCTTTTCTTTAAAGCGCCTGCTTATCGTACCGTTGGTACCGGAGCAAATGTTCGCATTCGTAAAGATTCAAAATGGAACGTACCTGAGCCTGAGCTAACTTTGTTTATGTGCTCTGCCGGAACAATTGAAGGTTATACCATCGGCAATGATATGTCATCACGCGATATTGAGGGCGAAAATCCTTTGTATCTGCCGCAGGCTAAATCATACACCGGTTCTGCAGCTGTTGGCCCTTGCGTTTATGTAAGCGACGCGCCTATTAATCCTGAAGCGATGATCACTTTAGAGATCAAAAGAGGCAGCGAAGTTGCTTTCACCGAGTCTATCGCTATCAGCCAGATGAAACGCAAGCACAGCGAACTGGCTTCATGGCTGTTCAGAGAGCTTGATTTTAAATACGGCGTGTTCTTAATGACCGGCACCGGCATCATTCCTCAGGACGAATTTACCCTGCAGGTTGGCGACGTAGTAAACATTACCATTGAAGGAATAGGTACACTGAGCAATACAGTTACTTCTTAATATAAACACGCCCCCGGCGCTAATTTATACTATCATGATTGAAGGAAAACAGATCATTGGTTTTGAAATTAAGGCTGGGGGCGATGTTCTTTGGCAGTCCACCAACCCTGCCACCGGCGAAAAGATCGCCGATTTCCACACGGCAACCGCTGCCGAAATTGAAGAAGCTGCCGCTAAAGCGTCAGCAGCATTTCTCATCTACCGTAAAAAATCGGGGCTTGAAAAAGCGAACTTCCTGGATGCCATAGCGGCTGAGATGACCGCCATCAGCGAAGAGCTATTAACCATGTGCATGGCAGAAACGGCTTTACTGCATGCTAATCTTACCATCGAACTTAACCGCACTATTAACCAGCTGAAAATGTTTGGTGGCTTGCTGCGCGAAGGCTCATGGCTGGATGCCCGCATTGAAACTGCCGACCCAACCCGCACACCCCGCCCAAAACCCGATGTCCGCTTTATGCACATAGCGTTGGGACCGGTACTGGTGTTTGGTTCAAGTAATTTCCCTTTCGCGTTCTCTACCGCAGGCGGCGATACCGCCGCTGCCCTTGCTGCCGGTTGCCCGGTGATAGTAAAGGCGCATCCTGCTCACCCTGCCACAGGCGAAATGGTGGCTAAAGCCATACAGCGTGCCGCTTTAAAAACAGGCATGCCTGATGGCGTGTTCTCTCATTTATACGATAACGGACTGGACGTTGCCAAAGCCCTGGTGGGTCACCCGGTTATAAAGGCGGTCGGTTTTACCGGCTCCTACCGTGGCGGCAAGGCGATATTTGATATGGCCATGCAGCGCGATGAACCTATCCCGGTGTATGCCGAAATGGGTAGCTCTAACCCGGTTTTTGTTTTGCCTGAGATAGCCAAGAACCAGGCCGACAACTTCGCCCAAGGCTTTGCCGCATCGGTTACGGCAAGTGTTGGGCAACTGTGCACCAACCCCGGCATCTTATTATACGAGAAATCTAAAGACGCTGAGGACTTCGCCAACAAGCTGCAGGAGCACTTTCAGAACACCATTGGCGGCGTAATGCTGGCACCTAACATATCCGGCGCTTACAATGCGGGTGTGCAGCACAGAGCCGCGCATCCGGGGGTTGAGACGCTGTCTAAGGGCCAAACATCCGAAGGGTTGAATGTGGGCTCGCCTATATTGTTTAAGACTGATAGCAGTGTGTTTATGGCCGATGCTACCCTGGCCGAAGAGATCTTCGGGCCGGAGAGTATTGTGGTGGAGGCTACTTCTAAAGACGAGATCCTGAACATAGCCCGCAACCTCTCGGGTCATTTAACGGCTACCATACATGGCACCCCTGCCGACCTGGAAGCTTATAAAGAGCTGATAGACATATTAGAGCTCAAAGTTGGCCGTATCATCATCAACGGCTTCCCTACGGGGGTTGATGTGAGCAGCGCCATGGTGCACGGCGGACCGTTCCCCGCTACTTCCGACTCGCGGGCCACGTCTGTGGGTACGGCATCTATCTTCCGCTTTACAAGGCCGGTGGCTTACCAGAGCATGCCTGATACGCTATTACCTCAGGAGCTACAAAACGCCAATCCCCTTAACATTTGGCGCAGGATAAATGGCGCCGTTAGCAATGGGAAAGTGGATTAAGTGGCGGGTGCGTACTGTTCCAAAAAATATAAAGCCTTAAAAATTTTCAAAAGCGACTGACGGTACTAACTTGTTGTTCATCAGCACTGTTGCTTTTTTGCGTGGAACAGTTTGGAACACTTTGAAACTACTTATAAGTCAGTAAGATTAGCTGTAAAATACCTGCAATAGGCTGATAATAAGCCGCTTGTAAGGCCTTTCAAATTTTCCTTGAAATTGGAACAGTTTGGAACAGCCCGTGGAACAGATTTTTCGTGCAGCAGTGGAAAATATATCCGCCATAACTCCCCTCTAGAGAGGGGGCGCGTCGGGACGGTGCGGCTGCGGGGGTGTGTTAAACGCTCGGCCATAACACACCCCTACACCCCTCTCAAGAGGGGAATCGCACCGCCCTCCGCTTTTTTTTAATCTTCTAAACCTCACGCATGCACCCCTTCAGCAATTTCTTCAATCATTTTTTTGTTAAAGGCGGGCAGATCATCGGGCGTGCGGCTGGTTACTAAACCATTATCCACCACCACTTCCTGGTCTACCCAATGCACGCCGGCGTTTTTAAGGTCGGTTTGCAGGGATGGGTACGATGTCATGTTGCGGCCGCCTATCA
>CAMLFI010000017.1 GCA_946479225.1 uncultured Mucilaginibacter sp.
AAGATGCACCTTGATTTACTATTTTTACAGCTACATTTCTAACAGTATCTTTTCCGTTAAGTACATTGCCGTTGTCTTTAAATGCAATTACACTAACATCGCCATTTTTTAAACCGGGCGGAGTGTAATATATCTGTATCCCGAATTCAAACAAAACATTTACTCCTATTTTTACTTCTTTTTGCTCAATATTCCCCTGCTCTTTAACTTGTGTAAAAAAGAGCATACTGTGGCTTAAAAAATCAATTTGACGTGCTGCCGGAATTGAAAGCGACACTACTAGTTGCTTGGAACTATTAGGAGGTATGGTGATAGTATTTGACGATAGGCTTATCCATGAAGCATTAGATTCCGCAAGAGAGCCGGGCGGATAATATACTTTGGCACCAACCGAATCGCGTTTAAAATCCTGCAAACGACCTACGAAATTTATCGCCTCGGATGATGAGTTGTGAAATGTAATAAGTTGAGAAACCGTCTTGCCGGGCTCACCCTTAAAAAAGGCTCGCGACGGCGATACGGAAACAGATTGTGCGTAGGACAGTAAACTAAAGCCTAACAGTCCGGCGGTAATGGTTAGTGTTAAAGCTATATTCTTCATATTGCGTCACTTTAAAAGAGAACTAAATTCTTTTAGTTAAGTAGCTATAATTGGGTGGCGGTATAAACCAGTGTTGTGGTGTAAGTGTCGGCAACCTTGCCTACCAAATTTGCCGCGGATGGAATTGTATAATTTACATTGTATATGGCACCTATACTTGGCGAAGCTGCGCTAACCAATGCCTGCGGTGAGGTTGATAATGCGGCTGGAGCATCAGTGCCTCCAACCCCTGATAACATACCGGTACGATTAACAGCTATATTAACTACATTAAGTGGAACCGGGGTTGAGTTACCTGCGTTAACACTAAATGCGCCGCCGGCGGTTACCGTGATGTCATAACTTTGGGTGCTTATTACAGTAAAATGCGCTGTTTTTGAAACCGTTTTGCTGCCCGCATAATCGGCTGCCGTTGTGTAAGTAAAAGATACATCAGGACTGGCGCTAAGGTCAATGGCAATTACGTCATTAAGCGTAATACTTAAATTTAAAGATGCAGTAACATCAGACAATTGCGCCTTAGCACTTTGGATGCCGACAAACAATGTTAAGGTGGCAATGGCAGCTAAAAATGATAACTTTTTCATGGTTAATAAATTTAAATGAGACTATAAGTTTTTACTTCTATAAATATTGTACTAATACGTTCGGTAAACAAAAAAGGAGTGTCACATAAAGATGTAACAACTATAAGTTTTATCAACTTACAGCTAATTAGTTGCGTTAAGTATAAAAACTTTAAAATAAAAGAGTTTTTTATAAGAGATGTGCCAGCAAACTCCTCACCGCTTACTAATTTGATATACTTAAGTATAGTATTAGGGGCACACAAGTAAATGTTTTATATTTGCCGCTCATTGCTCCCGTAGTTCAACGGATAGAATTATGGTTTCCGGTACCATCGATATGAGTTCGAATCTCGTCGGGAGCACAAAAAAGCCGCTAAGCGCGGCTTTTTTATTTATCATTTCTGCCAAAACCTAATCTGCCAAAATCTGTTCTTATTAAAAACATAAACGTTATGAACATTATGAAATTAGCCTTGGTAGGCGCGGCAGTAGTATATGGTGTTAACTATATCACCAAAAAAAGAGAAGACGGGACCAGCATTTTAGATGATCTTACCCATAACGCTCCCGATTGGATGAATGAAGCCAAGCAGTTTGCAACTCAAACGGTAGATAACTTAAAGCAAAACTTTACCGAGAACCAGGCACGATGAATAATTTCTTCAGAGGTATAATTGCAGCCTGGGGCGCTAAAAAGTTGGGAGGCGGATGCCTCTCAACTATCGTAATATTTATTATAATATATACACTACTGGGCAAATGTGGTAACGATTCTAAGGCGGGAGATACGCGACCTGCCGCAAGTAAGACCACGGTTGCTATTTGTACCACAAAATAATCTGCTTAGCTTGCTTTTCCTTTATTTTCCCAGTGATCCTTAAACATCCCGTTAGGTAACGTTTTTAAAGTGCGTGCAAAGCGTTCGCCCTTTACGTTCCCGTTTTCATCCTTACGACCCACAAACAACAACACGGGCCTACCCTCTCCATCCGTTTTAAATACAACATCGGTTCTATCCAACTGAAATTCAAGTTTTGTATCAGGCGGATATACCTTGTCTAATAACCGCTGTAATCTTGCCCCAATTTTCATAACCTTTGTTTTCTTAAATAACAAAGCCAATCAAAAAAGGGTTTCAAACAAAACAACATTTTATTCTTTATTATACTGCAATAACACAACACCGCTATTAAATTGCTGCACTTTAGCAAGCTGCATATCGGCTGGCTCCTTCATCTTACCAAACAGCGATTTACCTGTCCCTAAGATCACGGGATGTACCCACAGTATATACTCGTCTATAATACCTAATTTAATAAGGCCGCCAATCAGCTTACTGCTACCATAAAT
Source organism: uncultured Mucilaginibacter sp. (assembly GCA_946479225.1). The sequence goes on from CAMLFI010000017.1 coordinate 2,521, forward strand.
GATGATGTCGTTACCTTCCGATTTTTTCAGCCTGTATATTTCGCTACCCAAATTACCGCTTAACCGTATTGAGTTTTCCCAATTTAATTGTGTTATTGTACGCGAAAAGACCACCTTTTGCCGACTGTTCATCAAATCAGCAAATGCAAGATCCTCCCGCGGAAAAGAAAGGTCGCATTTAACCGCAGACCAATAAGCAGCCATGGCATTATAAGTTACCCGCCCTAACAATACTGTATCTGCACAGCTTAATTGCTTACTTTGCACCTCGGCCATTTCTATCGTCCACCGGTTAAAGTGCCAGTCCAGCTCGCAGTTAGGCCCCGCCATAAAGCCGTCCAACGTAACATTAACAGATGCTATGAGTTTTCGCATAAATGGCAGTGTTTATACGGCTGATGCCTTCAATTGCTTGCGATAGAAGATATACGCCAGCACGGCGGCTGTTAAAGGAACTAGCATAACGTACCACGGACTATCAGCCTTTGGAGCCATCATTATAGAATACGTTGCGCCTATCAGATCAAACATCAAACCTGCATATGCCCATTCTTTAATATGCGGAAAGCCTGGTATTAAAATGGCAATTACACCAAGCGCTTTCGCGGTCCCTATAAAGGGTATAAAGTAGACAGGATAACCCAGGCCATTGTGCATTCCCTCGACAGCCAATGGCATAACCAAAATATCAGGGATGGCCGAACCTAACATCATAAAGGCAAACAGGATGGTAAACACCCAGTATAAAATTTTAACGGTTTTTGTTTTCATCGCTTTAGTTTTAAATATTGTACGTTACAAAAGTACCCTGCTTAGCAGCGTGGAAGTAATGGGTAAATGCGACAAATTAAGGATGCGATTGCGCCTTAATGCAACCAGCTTAGTGTAATTGTGTAAACTTATTTGTTAAATTTGGTATACCAACTGCAAAAACCTGTATGAAACACATCTCTATTTTAGTGCCTTATGAAGCCGTCCCCGCGGCAATTGTCGATCCACGCTATATGTTCAGTACTATTAACCTATTTCTGAAAGAAATGGGCCGGGAGCCTGCTTTCATTATTGAATTAGTGGGACTTGATAAACATGTGCCACTAAACGACGGAGTTTTTTCGGTTAATACGGATCGCCTTTGTAAAGACGTTTCAAAAACAGATATCATTATTATACCGGCCCTTTCCGGTAATATGGCGGCCGCTGTTGAAATGAATAAAGATTTTATACCCTGGATAGTTAAGCAGCAAAAACAAGGCGCTGAGGTGGTATCATTATGCCTGGGTGCTTTTCTGTTGGCGGCTACCGGCCTTTTAAATGGTAAAGAATGCTCCACGCACTGGCTGTTTGCCAACGAGTTTAGAGCGATGTTCCCGGAGGTAACTCTAACCGATGGCAGCATTATTACCGAAGTTGATGGTTTATATTCAAGTGGAGGCGCAGCATCTTACTGGAACCTGCTACTACACTTAATAGAAAAATATTCCGGGCGCGAAATGTCTATTCGGGCAAGTAAATTCTTCGCTATAGAAATAGACCGCAAAAGCCAGTCGCCATTTATTATGTTTAACGGGCAAAAAAAGCACGAGGACGAGCCGATAAAAAAAGCGCAGGAGTTTATTGAACAAAACATCACAGAAAAAATATCCGTTGATGAACTGGCGTCTCGCTTTGCTATCGGTACGAGGCACTTTGCACGCCGGTTCAAAAAAGCAACCAACAACACACCTGCCGAATACATACAACGCGTTAAAATTGAGGCTGCCAAAAAAGAGTTAGAGAACACCCGAAAAAACGTAAACGAGGTAATGTACGATATTGGATATCTGGATATTAAAACCTTCAGAACAGTTTTTAAAAAGATAACCGGGCTTTCTCCTATTGACTATAAGCACAAATATAATAGAGGCGCTGCCTGACAATTCTACTACAACGATGTAGCATTTTGCTCATGATCGGTTAATTACATTTAATGTGATAGGCCCTATCTTTACATAGACCAACTACATTCCTGTCATGAACAAATATAAACACATACTTTACCTGTGCCTATTTCTATGCACCCCGTTTTTTTCGATTGGGCAGAGTACGCAGCTAGAACAAGCCTTATCAAAGCTGCAAAAACAAGCAGCGGAACAACCATTTGAAAAAGCTTATCTGCATACAGATAAACCATACTATGCTTCGGGAGATACCATATGGTTTAAAGGGTATATTTTAGCCGGTCAGCAGCATCATCTTAGTTTAATAAGCAACGTACTGCATGTTGATCTTATCAACGCAAATAATACCATAATCAAAAGTTTAAAACTCTCTTTAACATTAGGATTTACCAATGGAGATATTGCTTTGTCCGATACTTTAACAGAAGGCAGTTATCGTTTAAGGGCATATACTACGTGGATGCGCAATAACAGCAATGATTATTTTTTTGATAAAACCTTCAATATAGTTAATGCCCGAACCAACAAGGTGTTTACTAAAACAACTTATAGTTACTCAGTTGAGCAAGGGAAACAAAATGTAAAGGTTACTATCGTCTATACAAATATCGACCAAAAACCATATGCTAACAGAGAAGTTAAATATGAGGTTGATTTAGCCGGGCAGCGCGCAGCAAGTGGCAAGGGAGTGACTGACGGAAAAGGCGAAATGAAATTCGCTTTTAACAACCCCGACCCGGCCACAGTGAATGATGGAATGATAACTACTGAAATTGCCCTGGGACAAAACGAAAAAGTTGAGAAGAAAGTACCAATAAAGGCGGCCTCTACCGATGTTGATGTTCAATTTTTTCCGGAGGGCGGCAATTTGGTAGCAGGCCTACAATCAAAAGTTGCCTTTAAAGCTGTTGGAGCCGATGGTCTGGGTATAGATATTGGCGGCGTATTACTTGACAATAATAATGCGGAAGTGACAAAATTCGCCAGTACTCATTTGGGAATGGGCACGTTTCTATTTACACCCAAAGCCGCAATAACTTATAAGGCTAAAATAACCATTGCCGGTAGCGAACGAACTTATATTTTACCTAAAATTTTGGATAGAGGGTATGTTATGGAAATTAATAACGGTAACCCGCAAAATTTGTACATACAGGTAAAGGGCTCTGAGGGAATGACCGACGCGCTTTCGTTAATTGCCCAAGGTGGTGGCGATGTGTATTTTGAGGCACGTAACAAACCGGGCACTTCAGGTATCACTGCTATAATACCGAAAGATAAGCTGCCAACCGGCGTGGTTCAATTCACTTTATTTACGCAGGCGGGTGAGCCTTTAATTGAGCGCCTGGCGTTCATTCAAAATAATGATCAACTTAAACTTTCTATCGGCACAGATAAAGCTGTTTATGGTGCCAGGGAAAAAGTGCAGCTAAAATTACATGCGAAGGATAGGACGGGACAACCGGTTAAAGGGAATTTTTCGGCTGCTGTTATCAACCAGTCACTTGTACCTGTTAATGAAAATACCGAAACCACAATTTTATCAAGCGTATTGCTTACATCTGATTTGAAAGGTTACATAGAACAACCGAATTACTATTTTACTAACACTGACGCAAAAAAAGCGCAGGAGCTGGATGTTTTAATGCTTACCCAAGGTTACCGTAGATTTGCATGGAAATCGTTATTGGCACCATCGGCTTCAAATGAGGTCACTTATCAACCCGAGAAAGACATCGCTGTTTCAGGCATTGTAAAACGCCATGGAAAACCTATGCCCAGCGCCCGCGTTACTATAACTAACTTTCAAAAAGGAGCGTTTGTGTTGGATACCCTTACAGATAAGAACGGGCGGTTTGTTTTTGAAATTGGTTTTGCCGATAGCACCTTGTTTACCATTAGGGCAGTCGGCAAGGGTAACGACAATTTAACCATACAAATGGACAGCCAGCCTCTTGTTAAAAGCCAGAACAGAAACGAGAGCGACGTTACCGCTAATCTAACAGATGGCCTTGAAGGCTATTTACAAAACAGTAAAAAACAATTTGACGAAGACCCATTTTCCTCCGGTCATTCGGTGATGCTGCAGCAAATTGAAGTGAAAGATACACGCACCGCACGCCAAAAAGAAATAGACAAAGCTGTTAAATATTCGAATAATTACAATGGTAAAGGGGTGGCCAACCAGGTAATAACGGGCGAAGAAATAGGTAGACTGGGGGGCAGCACAATATTTACCCGTTTAAACGGAATCATAGCCGGCGTATATGTAAAACCCGACGGAAATGGCAACGATGGTTTCTATTCTACACGAACGGGGACTCATGTTGAAGAATCTGTTACAACCGATGCGAATGGCAAGGTTACTGTGACACAAGTTCCGGCCCTGCCTATGCAGGTAGTAATTGACGGTTTTTTTGGCCGCGACATAACTACTATTCCAATAGAATCAATTTCGTCTATTGAAGTTTTACGGTCGGGGCAATTATTAACGGCATACGGCAGCCGTGCCAGCAATGGAATGCTATTGATAACAACAAAACGTGGCGACCAGGAAACCGGATATCCCGAAGAGTTTCCGGGCGTTATTAGCGGATATGCACCAAAAGGATATTATAAGGCAAAGCAATTTTATTCGCCAAAATACGAGGTGTCTCAGGCTGAAAAACAAAAGAATGACTACCGGTCGACCATAAGTTGGACACCTTTTATTGATACTGATGTTAGTGGCAACGCTACTCTTGAATTTTTTAATGCTGACACTCCCGGCATCTACCGTGTGGTTGTTGAAGGTGTAGATTACAAAGGCGGGCAGCTGGGCAGGCAAGTATTTACTTACTCGGTGAAATAGCCTTTATAGTTAAAAATATAACAAAACAGGCCTGCTCAATAAGCGGGCCTGTTTTGTTATGTGGTAAGAGTTTGTTTAATTTATTTTACAGCACCAGGCGTTGTATATGCAAGTTGTTGAGGATTATAAGCAACCCAACCTTGAGTCCAATCTGTAGTACCATCAAAAGCGCCTTTATAAGCTACAGTTTCAAAGAAACCACCGCCCAATTTAGCATCTGTAAACAAGGCACCTGTTAATGCAACAGAACCTACTTTTTGAGTAAAGTTAGGTACACCGGCTCTTGCAGCAGGAGCCAGGTCAGTAGCAAATTTGTAAGGATCGGTATAGATATCGCCACCGTATGAACCGGGAATAAACGAGTTGTTTAAGCTAAGCGCTGCAGTAAGCGTTGCTAAAACGGTTGCATTTGACGCCTTTATTTGGTTTGATTTGCCATTGCTTCCTGCTATAATGTTGTTAGCAAATACTGAACGGCCGGCGAAGTAGTTACCCGATGAGTTTTCAGAAGAACCTGCCGGCAAAGCATCATCATAGAAAACACCTTCAGTATAACCTGCAAATACAGAGTTAAATATGCTAATAGCAGAGTTACGACGAATTTGGGCAGCATGCTGGAAGTTAGCATTGATTGAGCTAAAAGATGAAGTTTCTTTAGGGCCCAATATCGTTACGTTTGAAAACACACCACTGGTTTGAGGAGTAACATTTGTCCCGGTGTTTAAGTTATCAGATTCGAAACCGTTTGAACCAGATACGTCTGCAGTAGCGGCTAAACGCTGCGCTACAGCAAACTGTATTTTACCGGCCCAACCGTTATCAGTATCAAAATCATCATCCCAGGTATCAATAGCCACCAGGTGCTTTGCATTAACATTGCCACCAAACCATTCGTAAGCGTCATCGCCTGAGCGGTAAACAGAAACATAATCAATAGTGGTGCCAGAGCCAACGCTGCCAAAAGTTAAGCCGTTAAGCTCGTTATCAGCACCCAATGGAATACCTGCATACTCAATACGTACATATTTTAAAGTGCCTGAGTTATCAGCAGCATTGCTACCGCCGTGTTTAGCTTTATCGGTAGCATCTGATATACCTTCAATGGGTACAGCACTACCTAAGTTGTTTGGCGCGCTTCCTAACAATACCAAGCCACCCCAATCGCCTTGTGAACGACCACCGGCAGCAACGTTTGATGTAAATACAATAGGTTTATCTGCAGTACCCACCGCTTCAATTTTTGAACCACGGGTTATGATCAGTGCGGCAGCAGTTACTTTGTCGCCTTTAATTATAGTGCCCGGCTGTATAGTTAAAGTAACGTTACCCGTTACATATACCTTGTTTTTTAACAGATAAATTTTATCAGCGGTCCAGGTAGTATTGGTCGTGATATCAGTCGATACGGTAACTACATTACCGTCAATAACTGTAGGTGGATTAATATCGCCGGGATCTACAGAGCTTTTTGAACAGCTTCCTAAATATAAGCTTAAGCTAAGTGCCGCAAATAGTGCAATTTTTTTCATGTGTTTTTCTTCGTTATGATTACGTTAATTTATGCTCAAAAGAACACTTCAATGTTGAACTTAAGGTTACTTCTACTTTATCTATACATTAAATATGTAGCGCGTTTGTTAACCTTGCATTAATACTAAAAAGTGTAATTGAAGGACAGAGAGAAGTTACTACCCGGTTTAAAGCTACTTTGTGTAAAGTCGCCGGCGTCGTACTTTTTGTTTTTGTTCATGTCGTAGTAAAAAGTAACACGCTGATTTAATATGTCGCCTGCATTAAACTTCAACTCGCCCTTGTTTTTCATTACTTTCATGCCCAATTGTAAGTCAACCACGTCTCTTGGTACTTCCCAAATGCCTTGATAAGCTGCACCCGCGGCAACAGATAACTTACGTCCTACCCGGTTGTAAAGGGCGTTAAAGTTAAATTTGTTATCGAAGAAGCTATGTTGCAAACCAGCGTTGATAACATATGGAGCTTGCCCTACCAACGGTCTTTCTTTTTCAAGAAAGTTTAGACTCCCATCCGTTGGGTTTACAGCTGTAGATTTGATCAAAGCAAGATTGGTATAAGCAATTGTGTTTTTCCAGAAATTGCTGGCACCTACAAAATTTAATGATTTACGTAACTCAAATTCAACTCCGTATACACTTGCTTTTTGTGAATTGAAATAAGTAATTGTACGGGTTGATCCGGCATCACTATTAAATGTCTCTATAGCGTTGGCAAATTTTTTGTAAAAACCTGATACAGATATAATTTGGCCGGCTGACGGGTACAATTCAAAACGAACGTCGATATTATCGATCTTAGCTCTTTTAAGCTTGGGATCACCTTGTTGAAATGCCAGGATCTCGTAATCATAGTATTGGGTAACTGACAACTCTCTAAACTCCGGACGTGCCAGTGTGCGTGAATATGATGTACGTAAATTTATCTTATCCGTTAAGCTATAAGTAATGTTAGCCGACGGCAACACGTCTATATAATTCTGCTTTACCTTATCAAGGTTTGGTGCGTTCGGTGTAAGATCTAACCTAAATTGCTCAACACGGGCACCGTAAGTTAGTCTTAATTTACCGAATTTATTGTCCAACATAGCATAGCCGGCGTTGGTTAACGAGTTGGCGTTGTAAGAGTCTGGCCGGCCGTCAATTTCGTCCAGTTTATAAATGTTAGCATCAACAACATCTCTACCGAATAAGGTATTTAACGGACGGCGTTTTATTGGATCGGCAGTCTCCGGATCATTGTTCCTTATAACCGGACCGATAAAGCGTACGTCATAATTTCTATCACGATAAAACGTGCTTGCACCGGCTTTAAATGTGCCGCCCAGCTTTTTAACAGGTAAAGAATAGTTAACTGCACCTGAGTAGGAGTTTTCGTTGAGCTTAGCGTATAAAGTAGCATTTTCTTTACCCAAGGTTGATACGTTGGCCTGGAATGGTACATTCTGGCCACGGTTTTTTGAATAGCTTATTTTACGCTGACCAGGTTGGTCGTTCACTACGTTGTTGTAGCTTAAGGTCCAGTTAATTTTTGAGCCGTTGTCTCCTAGTGGATGGTTACCTTCTAAGGTAGATTTTAGCAATGCCTTTTGTAAAAGGTCAAAAGCAAAATATCTTACATCGGCAGATGAACTGGTATTGTAACCACTTCTTGACAGGAACGAGTCATCGTACATGCGGTTGTACAAGTTTTTAAATGTGATCTTATTTTTGCCAAATGTGTAACCCAGGTTTAATAAAGCCCCTACGTTTGTAGAAAATTTGTAAACGTTATCGCTATAGTGGTAATCGTAGTAATCGCGAAGCACTTCGTTTTGAATGGTTTGCGAGTTACGATAGGTTAATGCTAAAATAGCTCCTAAACGATTTCCGTTTTTAAAGTCTTTTGCTTTGCCTATGCTTAACTGATAACCTTGCGTTGGCAGGGCGGTGTTATTGTATATATTATAATCCTTAGTGATGGTCCGTAACATACGGATATTGGTCTCGGGTGTAAGGCCGTTAGAGATGCTTACATATGGCGAAAAACCATTGGGCAATGAACGCTGACCATTGTCAAAACCAAAATAATCAGTAGCGTTACGGGTACCGCTTTTAAAGTTTTTAAACGTTGACGCCGTATTAACGCCTTCACTGATACTGAATGATACAAAGTTCTGATCAGGAATATCTTTTGTTGTTATGCTGATCAAGCCACCCGCAAATTCCGCTGTCTGATCTGGCGTTGCGGTTTTAGTTATAGTTAAGCTCTCTATTAAATTTGACGGAACAATATCAAATGAAAAAGCTTTACGATTAGGCTCTGTACTGGGTAAAGAAGCACCATCAAGCATTACCGAGTTATAACGATCGCTCAATCCGCGTACCACCACAAACTTATTGTCCTGCACGGTTGCACCGCTAACACGTTTCAGCACGTCGGCGGTATTTCTATCAGGTGAACGTTTTATAGCCTCTGAAGATACCCCGTCAGATATAGAAACGCTGTTTTTTTGCTGCGCGTAAAGCGATGCTGTTGATGCCTGGCGGAAAGTGGCTTTTACCACAACTTCCCCAAGCGCCTGTGTGGCGGCTTCTGATAGGATGATATCCAGATTGGTAACCTCACCGGCTTTAACCTCAACATCAGATATTGCCTTGGTTTGGTAACCGATATATTTGATAGTTAAGGCATATTTGCCCGGCTGCAAGCCCGATAGCAGGTATTTGCCGTCAACATCGGCCGCAACGGCTTTGTTTGTGCCGTCAATTGCAATGGTAGCCCCTATAAGGGTCTCGCTGGTTTTTTGGTCGGTAATTTTACCTGATATCTTTCCGGCTTCCTGAGCTGAAAGATTTAAGTTAATTATAAAACTTATAAAAACTGTAAGGAGGAGATTCTTTGATTTTAACATGATGCTTAATAATACCGCCAAAATTACCGGCGCATCATTAAGTCAATGTTAACATCAGATTATCAAATGTGAGGTTTTGTTAAAATCTCGGACTGCTTAAAATATGTAATTTTAAGCTACAATTAGCAAGCAAAGTTCCTTATTATCAATAAATTAAGTTGTAAATTTTATCATTAAGGCATGGCCCCGAAAAGCCATTGCAAACAAAAGGGAAAAGAAATTGCATATTAGGAAAACGTAATATTTGCCGTTATCCGATTATTTTACCCTAACTTTTTATTAACAAGCAGGGGCATCAAAGCCCCTTTTTGGAGAAGGGCCTATCTTTCAGTTATTCCCTTCTTTTGGATCTTTTCATGCATGGCTGCAACTTCTAACAAAGCCGCACTGCAATAAAAAGGATGGAGTTCCATCGCAAAAACACCGGCCTTTATCCCAGGGTCGGTCTCTGTTAGCGCTCTGGCCTCTTCAACCGTCTTAACGTTAAAAATAAAGACCCCTTCAATTTCCTTACCATCAGTAAACGGGCCTGCTACGGCTAGCTTGCCCTCTTTGGCCAGGCGTTCTATATTCTTCAGGTGCGCCATTTGTAACTTGGCTATTTCCGCTTTGTCGGTAAGTTTTGTTGGGCCCGGTTTTAAAAAAGCCATTACATACTGCCGCATGCCATAATCGTCTGCGCCAAGCTTTTTGGCTAAGGCAGCATCATATACAGGTTTGGTTTGCGCTTGCGCGATGGCAGAGCAACATACAACAGCCAGGATAAAAACGTATGCTTTTGCTTTCATATAATTTTTATGATTAAATACTTTTAAATATAAAGAATAGGCCCTGTATAATTTATTATTCTGAACCGCTTTTTGCTAAAATAATTTACTGCCGATTAAACCGTTTGCAATATTATAGTCTATATAAAAGAGCAGATAGTTCTGCCTTGAATTAGTAAATTTTTTAATCAATTATGAAAAGGATATCTAAATATTTAGCAGTGACCGTTTTTAGCGGTTTATTGTGCATTACTTTAGCTTTACCGGCTGATGCCCAGCGCCGCGGAACCGGTGGCGGCGGTGCTTCTGCCGGCCCACGTGGCGGTGGTGGTGGCGGCTTTTCTCGTGGAGGAGGCGGTGCTGCAGGTGGCGGTGGTTTTAATCGCGGAGGCGGTTTTTCTACACCTTCACCTCGCCAAAATGGTGGTGGTGCAGTTGATGCACGCCGTGGTGGTTTTAACCGCGACATGTCTAGCCAGCAGCCTCGTGTAAACAACAATTCAGCTGATGCACGTCGTGGTGGCTTTAACCGCGATATGACCACTCGTCAGCCTAATGCAGTATCTCCGCGCTCAAATAACAATACTTATGGCAGCGGTGCTTATAGCGGCGGCGCAAGACGCGGTACTGTGGGTCCTAACGTTGCTACAGGCAGATATGGATCAGGTGCAAATGTTGCGCGTGTTGGCTTTTACAGAGGCGGCCGTTATTATCCGGGTGGTGTAAATTACGGCAGCAGAAGCTATGGTGGCCGTTATTACGGCAATACCTATAGCCGCTGGGGAGGATCAAGAGGTTATTATTTTAACCGTGGTTTTTACAGCCGTCTTTATTATCCACGGCTTGGCTTTAGTTTAGGTGTGTTGCCATACGGCTACTATCCATTTTATTGGGGTGGTTCTCAGTTTTACCTGAGCGGTGGTTACTTTTATCAGTATAACAACAACCAATATACCGTTGTTGAACCACCACTGGGTGCCGCTATCAGTAATTTGCCAGACGGTGCAGAATCAATAGTAATAGATGGCGAACAGTATTATGAGTTGAACGGTGTTTATTACCTGCCGGTTACCAGGGATGACGGTAGTGTAGTATACGAGGTTGTAGGTAAAGACGGTCAGCTGGAAACAACCGGCAACATTGCCGATATGCCTACCCCTACTATCGCTGAAGCGTATGTGGGTGAGATTGTAACTGATCTGCCGCCTGATACAAGAAGGGTAAAGCTTAATGGTGAAACCTTTTTAGTATCACCAGACCAATACTATTACCAGGAAATACCCGGCACCAACACTTACAAGGTGGTTGCTGTTCCGATCATTGAGCCGTAATAATTTTAAATACAACAGGTGAATATTAAGGCGACTTCGGTCGCCTTTTTTTATGGCATTTGTTGGGTAGCGCGTTTCACAAAAATATGAAACAAAATGAAACGGATGAAACGCCTCATTTTCACAAATATCTGAATACGTGGAGTTTACATTCACAGAATGAAACGAAATGAAACACCATGAAACTACTTATTCGTCAGGAAAATCAAGTTCAATGTACCATTAATATACTGATTATCAACATATTGAAAAAACGGTCATTTTTGGCCGTCATGTGAAACGCTTTTTAAGCGGTTTATCAACCTTGATATATTAAGAGCTACAGTTCATCAGGGCTTTCAAAAACATAGAGTGTTCCATACTCATTAGACCTGAACTTATCCCCAACAAGTCCTCTTCTGATCAGTTCGTGCCTTATAACCCGCATAACAAACCAATGGCTTACAATAAGGGCATCCTCCTGCTCGCCTGTCAGTAAATTATCTATAAACGCAGCAATCCCCCGTTTAAATTGGTCGGTGTTTTTATTTGATGAAAATGATTTGATGCGTACAATAAGTCCCCATATTAAAAACGGAAGTTTGATCTTATCCGATAAACGATGCAAAATATCCAGCTCACTCAGTTCAGGTACTTTAACGATCTCTTCACTATAAATGTGTTTTGCTGTATTTACAGACCGCACCATGGTACTTGAATAACACCGTTTCCAGTCAATGCCATGTAAGTCGACTGTTTTATACTGGATATTCTCGGTGTTATCATATTCTTCAAACCATTTAATTACTTCAGTTTTTGAAAGCAATTTTTTGTTGGGAAACGGATGATCTACCTTAAAATGTCTGACTAAACCTATTCTCATTTTTCGCCCCGAATCCGGTCAATTAATACCGGAAACGATGCGCAAAGATAAAATTGTGCCGTTAATACAATCGTTCGACGCCTTGGAAACTTTGAACAGCGCATAAAATTCAATAACTTTATACACATCCCAAAGTATTATAAACCTAACCTGGCTTAGTCAATGAAAAAAGTCCTTATCGTATTCATGGCTTTTTTGATGAGCGCATTTTATGCAAACGCTCAAATGCCCTTAATGAAGGTTGTTACTGATAAAGTAAAAGCGCTACAGCAATCAGGCGTTGACACCGTTGTAACTTACCATCCATATTGTATTGGGTGCATTCTTACCAGGATTTCAGATTCTTTAACTTGTGTACATAACGTCAGGCAATACGTGATCTGGAAAAAAAACGGACAAGGCTACGTGCAATTTTTTGATGAGTGCTACACCTATTCGCCCCAAGAAGGAGCTAAAGGCTTTATTGACTTACTAAGTAAAAATGCCTCTGTAATTATGCAGGAAAAACTGTTGCCTGTTGAGTTTGAGAAACTGTATAACGGAAAAGTTCAACGTTTTGCTTCTTCGGTAGACCATTCTGATCATCAGGATTTTGTATTTTACATTAATGGAGACACCGTAGAAAAACCGATTGACAACTACGTTTTAGACACAAGATGGGAAGACGACTATTT
>CAMLFI010000018.1 GCA_946479225.1 uncultured Mucilaginibacter sp.
TGGTCTTATCAGTCTGTACGGGTGCGATAACATAGAAAAGACGCTGACCTTTACCGGCGGCGATAGTTCCGTTGGTACCGTAGCTCCAGTGTTTATCCAGCCTTAGGTTGCGGTTAAGTCTTGAGGTTGACATCCCGCCGAAATTGCGCATAAAAGTCTCTATTGCTATATCATCGGCTGAGCCACCGGGCGTTGCTACATGTGCGGCAACAATAACAGATTGTGTAGCCTCGGGCTTATTGATTAGGTAAACTACCCCACTCTTTGTTGCGGGTACTGTAGGTATATTTTTAGCAGGCGCTTTACCATCCTTCCAACCGCCAAGTGCCTCTTCCAATGCCGGAAGTAAGTTAGCCATTGTAACGTTGCCTGTAACTATAAGCGTACTATTGCCTGGTTTAAACCAGGCATCGTGCCAGGCAATAAGATCTGCACGGGTAAGACTTTTTACTGATTCAGTGTAGCCTGTACCAGTCATCGGCATGCCGTAAGCGTGTTGTTTGCCGTAGATAAGGGCAGGCAAATTACGGTAGACTATGTTATTTGGATCCGTCTTTTCCTCGCCAATGGTAGCCAGGCGTTGATCTTTCAATATAGAAAATTGCTCCGCCGGAAACGCCGGATGTAAAAGCACATCAGCAAAAATATTTAATGATGGTTTTAAGTTCTGCGTAAGGGTATTTAGTTGGATAACAGACATATCCAATTGGCTGCGGGTTGACAGTTGCGCACCCACCTTATCCAATTCGTCTGATATGGCAAAAAGATTTTTAGTGGCGGTACCTTTATCCAGCAGATCAAGCGCCAATGATGCAGCGCCCGCCTTTGCCGGAACATCCGACGCAAAACCTGCATTAACTGCAAGGGTAATATTGGCTACCGGTATAGTATTACGCTCAAGCAATAAAACAGACAGGCCATTCTTTAATTTAGCCCGCTGCACAGTGGGGAAAGAAACCGCCGGTGCGCCTGCCAGTTCAGGTAATGCTTTGCGGTTTATGCCGGTAGCCGTTGTGTCCATATCCGGATATGGACTTGCTACCATGGTATAATATGGGTTAAGCAACCATTTTTGCGCCGCGGCCTTAATATCGGCGGGTGTGGCTTTGGCCATTGTCTCCAGTTTATCCAGGTAAGCTGATGGCGTGCCGCCATAGGTCATGCTTTTTGCCAGCACGTCCGACTGGCCGCCCATGCCGCCCATACTTTCTTTGGCTCTTGAAAAAGCAGACAGATAGCGTGTTTTGGCCCTTTCATTTTCTTCGGCTGTTGGGCCACGGGTTACAAGGCTATTAATTGCCGCATCCATTTCTTTTTCGGCGAACGCCGGAGACACACCTTTTTTTACACTTACCGACACGTAAAACAGATTGCAAATTTCACTTTCACCAACTTCCGCACTTACCGAACTGGCTAACTGTTTATCATAAACCAACCTGCGGCTTAATACACTGCTTTTTGATCCCGACAATATATCAGCGAAAAGCTTCATGTATTCCATATCCTTTGCTTTCCACTCGGGCAGGTGATAGACACGGATCAATACCACTTCAGGGATATGATCCTGCACCGCCTCGCGGATATTATAAGGCAATTTAGGCACCCAACTTTCCATACGGTTTATTGGGGGGACAGCAGGTATACCTCCATAATATTTTGTTACCAGTTCAAGGCCCTTTTCCGGCGTTATATCACCGGCCAGGGATAACACAGCGTTATTGGGGCCATAGTATTTCTGATACCAGTCCTTTATATCTTCGGGGCTGGCGGCATTAAGGTCGTCCATGCTGCCTATGGTGCTCCACGAGTATGGGTGTTGGGCAGGGTACAATTTCTCAGACATGGCCCGGTAAGCCTTGCCCAGCGGCTGATTTTCACCCTGCCGTTTTTCGTTTTGTACCACGCCGCGCTCGCGTTCCAGCATTTCTTTTGATAGTTTTAAAAACCCCATGCGGTCGGCCTCTAAATACAGCGTCCGTTCAAGAGCCGAAACTGGTACATCTTCAAAAAAATTGGTACGGTCGCCATTGGTGGTGCCGTTGCGGTTATTGGCACCCACATCATCCATAGCCTCGCGGAAGCCATGCGGATAATTAATAGAGCCGTTAAAGAAGAAGTGCTCAAATAAGTGCGCAAAGCCTGTTTTACCCTGCTTTTCGTTTTTTGAGCCTACGTGATACCAGGTGTTAACAGAAACTACCGGCACGCTATGATCTTCGTGAATAATAAGCGTGAGGCCGTTCTTCAGTACATACAATTTATACGGAATAGCATAGCGGCTTTTATCAAAAGCGACTGCTGCGGGTGTATTACTTTTTTTAGTTGATTGCGCGTTTACTGTTGTAGTAAGACAAAAAAACGCGGCAACGAGGGTTGCAGAAAGATATTTCATAATAAGATCAGTTGTAGGTGTGGTAAATCACATTAAACCAAAGCTACTAAATAAATAGTTTCTGTTTTAGAATAGTTTTTTCCGGTAGTGTCTCCTAATGTCTTTTTGGAGGGACTACAGGTATGGAAGCTATGACCAAACTTTTAAGATCTTTCCATTTACAGCGCCTTCTACGCTAAGAATATATGCGTTAACGAGTTTGTTCATGGGAACAAGATTATAGCCCGGAAAAAGATGTCCATACCGTTCCTTACTATCCTCCACTAACCCCGGGCTTACCGCGTTAATTCTCTTGTCATCTTTTAATTCCTGCGAAGCAGCTAATACAAAGCTGTTAATAGCTCCATTGATCATGGCTACAGCTGCACCATTTTTCGCAGGATGAACTGCAGCTATACCGGTTGTTAATGTAATTGAGCCGTCCGGGTTTAAATAATCCTTACCTAACAAAACCAGGTTTATTTGCCCTAACAGTTTGCCGTGTATTCCAGGCATTATATCCGTTTCTGTCATTCCATAAAAGCTACCATAGTAACCAGTTCCTGCTGTGCAGATGATACTATCTACTTTGCCGACTTTTTTAAACATATCGGCAACAGACGAAGATGATGCTATATCTACAATAACATCACCAGCATTTCGACCACCAATAATTATTTCATGTTTTCCGGACAAACCTTCAACCACTCTTTTTCCAATAGTACCATTACCACCAATTGCCAAAATTTTCATAAGCTTTTTTTTAAGCAAAAATATGCAGCATGCGTATGGCGTAATAGCACAAATAGCTCATTCAATGTCAATAATGGCTCTTATTGCCTGTGGGGTTACGCCATACTGCCGCTTAAATGCCCGGACGAAATAGGACGCACTTTCAAATGAGCACTCGCGTGCTATCTCAGTAACCGGCTTGCTCGTATTTTGCAATAACATATGGGCATATTTTAACCGTTGCATATTAATATATAACCTGGGCGATGAATTATATTCTTTTTTAAAATCTCTTTTAAAAGCGGCAAGGCTGCGGTTACATAGTTTGGCAAGTTCGCTGATGGTAACGGGTTGTAAGATATTTTCCTCAATAACAGATCTCAGATCCTTTGGATCCTTGCTAACTGCGGCGTGGATAAAGGCGTCCATTTCGGGTTGGAACCCTGTTAAAGACAGTAAGGTAAGAATCTCCCTTTGTTTAAGTTCAATTAACTGTTTGTAATCAAATAAACGATGATTAAAATAGGTACGGAATTGCGCTTTGAAATCTTGAACAAAGTTATTGGCTGGCAACACAACCCAAGGTTCGCTTGTTTCTTTTGCTTTTGGTTGATCAGGTTTAATGAAAGATCGTAAAATACGTTCAGGTAAAAAGATCATCACTGCTTCAAAGTTTAAGCCTTCCTCAATATATTCGGCCATTACATAGATCCCTTTTTTTAAAAGGAAAACGCTATTAGGCGTAATACTTAGCGTATGCTCTGAAAAGTGTAATAACTTTACTCCATTAATTACAAAAAGTAACGTATGTTCTGTTAAGAACACAGTACGCTTTCCTGCTTGAGATTCGATTTTTAACTTAGCGAAGGTTTCTGTATCTGTCGCTAAAAAGGTAGGATCGCTTACAGGAGGTATGTCTGGTGGAAAACGATATAGCACAATAAATATTTTTATTAATCGCCATCAAAATTAATAAACAATAATTACCGGGAAAAAAAGTGACCCATCAATGTGCGATTACCCATGGTTTATTCAACATTGCATGCTAATGGTGCGGTGACAACACCGACCATAGGCTGAATGGAAGCCCGTTTTTTACTTCTCGGATATTACTATCGCATGCCTTGAATAAGACGTGTTGTTTAATAGTTGGACAAAAAACGCTCCCGTATTTTTCCGGCTAACCATCATTTTAGGTTTAGGGCTATTATTTTGGCTTACCTGAACCTGCTTTTCTTTTGTTGAGTTAGTTAGTCCTACCGGCCTTACAATGGTAAAATCAAGCTTCGATTGTTGGAGCAATAACTCCTGCCTTTCATGATCCAGATAAGCTATACCTATATTACTGTAGTCAATAAGCCATCTAAACCATGTGGGTATGTCTTTCTTAGTTTCGTGTACTCCCCAGGCAGAACATACAATTACCTTTTTTATGCCTGCTTCTTCTGCAACCGCTATTATAGTTGCCATTGCATCAGACAAAAATGTTTTAGGCGTTCTTAGCTTTGCCCACGGAAAGTCTGATGTTCTGGAAATGTTAAGCACACTGATTATTGCTTCACAGCCTTGCATTGCCTGTTTTAGAATAGTTTTATTGATAGTGTCGCTCTCAAAAACATGCAATTGCCCGTTATTATTAAGTTTGGTTTTATCGCGCACTACAGCATTCACCACATGGCCCGCTTTTAATAAATGTGTCAATACATGTTTACCGGTTCGCCCTGTTGCTCCTAAAAGAAGTACTCGCATGTTCTTTTGATTTTGTGTGATTTATAGGCCATGTTGCTAATGTACACAATATCGCTAATGGGCACCTGCTTTTGTTGCTGGCCATAAGATAAAACAACGACGGGCGCGTAGAAGACCAACAAGGGCACAACAAAGGCTTTCACTTTATTCAATTTCCCACCACTCTTCCAAAAAAGTAAGCTTCCTTATAAATTTATAACGCTGAGCTAACTTAAACCATACTCTGCTCATCCTTCGGCCGGTTTTATTTTCCTCAATCGCATTATACGTAAATTTCAAGGCCTTGTTAACTGCTGTAAAGCCACGATGCAACATTATTTTTTCATACTCACCTATTTGCGTACGTAAATCCTTACCACGTTTAATACTATTATAAATGCGCTTTTCTAAAACGGCTGCGTCATGCAGGGCCATGTTGGCACCCATCCCCTGGAGCGGCGTCATGTTATGAATTGCATCTCCCAAAAGGGTTACCCGGCCAGTTGTCCAGGGTTTTACCGGTAACATCGTTTTCAGGGAAATCATATTTAGGCTATCAGTATGAGCAAGAGAAATTAGCTTGTGAAAGCCTTCATCCCAGCCCTTTGTCTTTTCAAGAACGAGCCCCTTCAAATCTGTTGTATTTTGGTTTTCAAACTCCTTCTTGTGTGCAATAAACGACCAAAGCACATAATTCTGATCATCATTCAAAAACATCGCGACATCCATCGAAGCCTTTTCAGCGGTCCTGGCAAGGGCGTCTCCGGAATTTTTCATTTTCTTAGAGCGATCAAACGGAGAGCTAAAAAGGAAATATTTATCAAGCGGCATCACCACATTCATTCGTTCCTGAAGCAGTCCGGGTATAGCGGCCCGATTGGCTTCGGTAAGCATTGTTCGCCCGGCAATAGCAATAGCATCAGTTTCTATCCTTTGTGCGTGCGGCAGCAGTTGCTTTCTGACTTTTGAATTCGCTCCATCGGCGCCTATAACCAGGTCGGCGTTAAAAACGCTTCCATTCCCTGCATAAACCCTCACTCCTTCGCCGGGTATTTCTTCAAAACGATCAAATGTGTTTCCAAACACTATTGAATCTTCGATACCTTTCATCAAAATTTCCCTCAGAAAAATTCTGCTGATAGCATATTGCAACTCATGTGCTTTTGTGCTTCCACCGGTCATCATTCCATTATCAGCCTTAACCAACAACTCCATCTTTTCCGTCAAAAAACCGATGCCGTCCTTTTTATCTGCCGTAGCTGCTAAAAAAGCTTCCCATAAATGCTCCGGCAAGCATTGAAACAAAGCTCTGCTTCCAATCGGATTTATGTTAATTCTATAGCCCTGCAGCCAACTATCAGGGTCAGGGTTTCGCTCCTAAATGGTAAATTGCATTCCGTGTTTTTTCAGTGCCTGGGCCAGGCAAAGGCCTCCTATTCCGGCGCCAATTATTAATATCCGCATAATGTTTTTCGATAAATCTAAAATGCCGCACAACAATATTGTACGAAATGTTATATAATTACACAAATAAAATATCGAAACCGATGCAAATACATTCAAATAAAACTGTAGAACTTGTGATAGAATGGGCGAGTTTTGAGGAAAAGCATAAGGGTGCCTCTATTGAAGACTTCTGTCGCTACTACCTGTTGGCACAAAGGGAGAAGCAAAACACCGGGGAAAATTTCAGCGGAGTTGTACCCTCTCATCAAGGTGCATACCTGGCAAAACTTATGGGTAGAATTTGCCAGATCATGAATATTTATATAGGCATTACGCTTAAAGGGGTCGATAAATTAAATAACCTTCAAGACTTCTATTTCTTAAACAGCATCCACCATCTCGGCGAATCCAGAAAAACTACTATTATAGATTACAACTTTGCCGAGCTCTCTTCTGGAATTGATGTAATTAACCGGCTTTTAAAACTTAAATACATAGAAGAGAGAGTTGACCCTGACGATAACCGTGGCCGACTGATTAAAGCCACTGCCGAAAGCGGAAATATACTAAGGAAGTGCTATGAAGCTATGATAAAAGTTAGCGACATTGTTTTTTGGGAGGTAGGCAATGACGAAAAAAAACTCTGTATACAATTGCTGAAAGGAGTTGAAATTAAGCACAGCAAATTAGTACACAAAATGAAGTCTAAGTCGATAAACGAAATTCATGAGCTAGTTACCGGCGTTCGGGATTTAAAACACCACGTTTAATGATTCTGTGCGGTGCCTGCCACGTGTCTCACCAAGGTCTCTCATAGAGGACCTTGCGCCGGAAAAACATCGTGCCCCGCAGAGCCTCTTTTTTAAGAAATCCTGCGGGGCACGAAAAAGGCGGGCTAAGCTCTATTTGTATTATTCCTTCTTCTTTAAAGAGCCAAGGAACGTAAGCAGATCCGCAAATTCTTGCTTTGACATTGTTTGATGCAGGCCGGCGGGCATCATTGAGGTCGGCACTTGTTTTATTTGCTTAACATCATTGGTTTTTATTTTCTGAACAGTACCTCCCGGGTATTTCAATTCGATATCTGTTTCTGTACGGCTCGAAATGATCCCCATCAACGTCGATCCGTCTTTCATAGCAAGCTGTGAGGTTTCATATCCAAAATTAATCCCTGCAGATGGGTTAACAATAGCATCAAACAATCCTTCCTCGGGCAATTTCGCGCCTATTTCTGACAAATTAGGACCAAACTCAAAGCCATCTTTATTGGCTTTATGACATACCGAACAGTTTCTGATGAAAACGGTCTTACCTTTTAATGCATTCCCGTGTAAGGCAAGTATGGCTTTCAGATTGGCAACTGATGTATTGGTTTCAGCCACAATACTTTTTGGCAAATAGGTTTTCGCCTTATCTACTGTTTCTTTTCTGAGCGATCCGCTCAAGCCATTAACGGCCGACGCGATCAGGCTTTGCGGTAATTCTTTTTCCTCGAGCATCTTCAGCACGCGGTCTTCTCCGTTTTGGCTTTTACCAAGCATTTGTACTGCTTTTTGACGCGTAGACGGGTTATACTGATTTGATGAAATCACCTTTGACAGAATAGCTGTTGATTCGTTGTTGCCTGTTGCACCAAGAACTGCTAATATATTAGCTGCTTTTTCCTGATCCTTATCGTTAAGGGCATTCATAAAGCGAACATCTTCCTTAGCCGTTAGTAATATCCTGGCCGCGTCTACCCCAATTCCTCCGCTCTGATATCGCCCACCATTACTCTGAACGCCGTTAGCTTTCACTATGTTCATTAACTTATCGGCTTCTGTAGTAATGTTATATTGTTTCACCATATCAACAAAATCCTGCGTTCCGGTATATGAATTTAAAACCAGTTGAACCTGCTCTTTAGATACAGGCGAATTTGATATATCCTGGGGGTTTAAAGACTTCAATATTATTGCACTTAATTTTAAGTCTTTACCATTATTTTCTTCTAATAATTTCACCAAAGCTTTGGATCTATCGGGCTGAGGATAAAAGTCAAAAGCTCTTAAATATCTCAAACGAGATTTTAACGGAACCGTCGCGTCCATCGCCAGTTTGGACAGATACGGAAGCGCGATAGTAGTACGGGCCCGCCACACTATATCCTTGCCACCGGCCGTTAGAAACGGGTCTGGCACTAATTTGAGGTAGGCTGCAAAGAACTGGTCCCATTGCCTGTCTGCTCCTATGCCCAGGGCCTCTAAATACCATCTGTCATTACCATCATGCTTAGCGGCAAGGCTTGCCCATATTGTGGCTACTTCAGGTTCATTTCGGTGTCGTAATGCGATCGCGCATTCGCGCCTAACCTGTGCGTCAGGATCATTTGCCAGTTTTGCGGCAAGTTTAAGCACGTTGGCATTCACTTCTCTTGCTGCTCTTAACCCGGTTATTCTCAAATCAGGATCAGGACTGTTAATTGCTTCAGAAATATATTTTGTAGCTTCTGTTGATTTCGAAAGCACCCACAGGGCCCTGGCACGCATACGCGGATTAGGGGATTTTGACCACAACTTTTCCAACTCCGAAATTGCTGATCTGCCCATACCGGTTAATGCGATGAAGGCATGCCTGCGAACAGCAAGATTTGGATTTTGCAAAGCAATTACCGCACCTTTAGCTGTGGTATAATCAAAATCAGGTATTTTATAAGTTGCTATCATATTTTCGGGAACGATCCGA
Source organism: uncultured Mucilaginibacter sp. (assembly GCA_946479225.1). The sequence continues at coordinate 9,002 of CAMLFI010000018.1, forward strand.
TATATACGGCCGCGTTCCAGATCGCCTACTCTGTGGCCACCAACGCCGGGATCATACCAGTCGGCCACAATTAAAGAGCCATCAGGCGCTGTGCAAACATCTGCCGGACGAAACCATTGATCCTTCCCGCCGTCGAGTATATTGGTAATACCGGCGGTGTATCCCGCACCTGCCTTTTGAGTTGGATATGACCGAATAACGTTATGCCCGGGTTCGGCATGGATCATCACATTTTGAAATTGCTTCGGTAACAGCGATCCTTCATAAAAAATCATCCCGGTAGGCGAACCTGAACCAGTTTGTAACAGATTAGGAACAACACCCGGATCATTTAAATGCCAGTGACGAAACGGGATAGAATCTTCCATGTTAATGCGTTTAGCTGACCAGCCCGCACCGGTTATTTCATCCGTGTATCCATAATTACCATATTCCATAACGTAATTAATGCGCACACCCTTATTCCCGTCATCATCATTATCACTTTGCCATATATTTCCATAACTATCTACCGCAGCTTCGTATTCATTTCTGAAATTATGGCCAAGGCATTCTACATGAGTACCGTCGGGATCAGAACGGAAAAGCATTCCTTGCTTGTATTTATTAGGACCTATTTCATCGCCGTCCTGATCCAGTACCACCTTATTGTTTTTATCTTTAAGGGTTGTGCCTGAATTTCCGAAATTGAAGTATAGTTTACCGTCTGGCCCAAAGGAGAAACTGTGCATTCCATGATCATGCTGTACGCCACCCATTCCCTGGAATAATATTTCTTTTCTGTCGGCTTTGCCATCATTATTGTCGTCATAAAATGACCATACATACGGGCTTTGCGATACTAATACTTGATTCCCTAACACACAAACGCCCAAGGGTGCATTAACCTCGGGCCCCTGGTAAAACACGGTGCTGGTTTCCAAACTTCCGTTACCATCCTTATCTTCTAAAATTATTATCCGATCGCCGGCTTCCCTCGGTTTGTTGTTGTTGATCTCAAAACGATAATTGTATGCCTCGGTTACCCAAACCCTTCCTTTTTCGTCCACATCAATATTGGTAGGATTGATCAGCATTGGTTCGGTCGCCATTGTTTCAACCCTCAGGCCGGGCGCCACATCAAGCCCCTTCAGGCCATTTTTAGCCATATGTTTTTGTGCTTCAGTCAACGGCGTATCAGTTGCACGCACGTTAAATGACGAATGTTTACCTGAGGTGCTGGTAAAGGCTTCTAATACTACCAATAAAGCAACTGCCGCGGCTGATGCGCTTATCAGTAAAAAACGTTTTCTTTTATTGTTGTCCATTTCGATTATAAAAATATTCAATTCCTGCTGTTGCCTACATGAAGTTATCAGCTTCGCGATATGCCTTGATCAAAGCAAGCTCGCCTGCTTTACCGGCACCCGCATTGCCGTGTTCCATGCCTACTACTCCCTTGTATCCTTTATCATAAATAAGTTTGAATATGTTTTTGTAGTTAACCTCGCCGGTACCGGGTTCGTTGCGGCCGGGATTGTCGCCAACCTGATAATAACCTATTTCATTATAAACCCAATTAAGTGTAGGGATAATATTGCCCTGATTGCGTTGTATGTGGTACATATCATACAAAATTTTGCAAGACGGACTACCCACTGCTTTACAAATAGCATAAGCTTGATCAGGTGTGCGTAAAAACAGGTCGGGGTTATCACTCAGAGGTTCCAGCACCATCGTCAGGCCATGGGGTTCAATAATAGCTGTTCCTTTTTTTATGGCTTCAATTACATTACCTGTTTGTACACCAATAGGCAGGTTGCGCACAAAATCTCCGGGAACAACGGTATAATGTTTAGCATTGGTACGTTTTGCTACTTCAACCGCTTCCTTACAACTGACAATAAACTTATCAATGTATTCTGCTTTGCCCGATGCCAACAGGTTGGTATCATTGCCTAAACCGGGTTGTACAAAAACGCCCATGGTCATGCCCAATTTAGCCAGTGTGTCTCCAATTTTTATCTGTTGATCAACGGGCCGCCAGCCCATCCCATTATCTTCTATACTGCGAAATCCCTGCTCGTAAGCAAACTTAATCTGATCAATAAAATCGCCGCCTGCATGGTTTTTAAACATGCCATCGTGTATGCCGTAATTTAAATTAAAAGGCTTGCCGCCATCAGCACTCGCGGTTCCGGCATTTGCTGAATCTGTTTTTAAAAGTCCGGTTGTTAATATTGATGCACCTGCCAGTACAGAGTTTTGAACAAAGTTTCTGCGTTTCATTATAGCTTATTTTTATTTTAATTGGTTGGGGTTTATTTAAACCCTTTGGTTTAGCGGCTCACAGAGAACAACATATTAATGCAATATATAAAATAATGCAATGGTCTTCCCTGCAAGTATTGTGTCTATTTAATTAAAGGTCAATTGATGTGGTTTATAATTCAACTCAGATATTTTTATCTGAGTTGATGCTACAAATAACCCATATGTTAATTTGAAAGATGGTGCCAGTATGTTGCAGGTTATGGTATTAAATGTTACACGGCTAAACATTGTGTGCCGCAGGGTTCGTTTTAGGACACCCTGTGGAGAATCGGAGATTCGTTTAGAATCGAATGTTTTTTTAGAAGCGACTTTATGTGGGCTCTGAACCAGGTTTTGACCTATAATACCCATGTTGTTTGATTTTTTGTAGAATAACATGTAAATAATTGATAATCAATATATTATATATTAGCTTATAGCAGGAGATCCTGCTGGAACGGAAAAAGAAAAAGGCTGGCTGGTTAGAAATCTTAGGTAACTCTGCTTCCAAAATTGAATGAATTAACATATTAATTTTAGATACTATCTTTCATAAAATGGTAATATTCCTTAATAAAATGGTAATTACATGTAATGCTATCTGCTTTTTTAGAGGTTAATTTGAGTACCAAGTATAAAGTAGTTCAACTAAGTTGAATTCAGCGACTACCTATTTTATTAACCATCAACTATGCCTATGAGAAAATCAAACTGATCTCCTATTGGCTTCAGCCAACAATTTTTAAAATTAACCAACTAATAAACCAAAACTTAAAAATTATGACATTAAATTCGAAGGTCATGCTTCGAGCATGGACGGTATTGTCCAAAAACTTGCTAATAATTACATCGATTGCGACTGTAGTTTTAGCTAATGTCAGCAGCGCACACGCAAGTGTACCTGTGGCAGAGGGATTCAATACCAGTGTTTTGCTGCAACAGCAAACTGTTACCGTAACAGGTACCGTTACTGACGAGACAAATCAACCAATGCCGGGCGTTTCGGTAACAGTTAGGGGCACCAGTAACGGTGTGGTTAGCGATGCAACGGGCAAATATTCCATCAAAGTACCAAGTAATACCACTATAACATTCAATGTCTTAGGGTATCAGCCTCAAGAAATACCTGTAACTAATGGCAACGTAATAAACGTTAAGCTTATGCCGGTACAAACGCAGTTAGATGAAGTTGTTGTTGTTGGATATGGTGAACAAAAAAAGGCCACTGTTACCGGGTCTATCGCATCAGTTCAAGGTGCAGAAATTGCTAAAAACCCTTCACCAAACGTCACCGCTACTTTAGCGGGTAGACTGCCTGGCCTTGTTGTTAACCAACGAAGCGGCGAACCGGGACGGGATGATCCAAGCATTGTTATCAGGGGTGGCGCGTCACTGGGCCCTAATGGCCCGCTTATAGTAATTGACGGTGTGCCCGGTCGTGGCAGTTTTAGCCGCTTAAATGCGGAGGATATTGAGAGTGTCACAGTGTTAAAAGATGGTTCGGCCGCTATATACGGTAACCGCGGTGCAAACGGCGTTATTTTGGTGACAACAAAAAAAGGCACCAAAGGAAAACCAACGTTTGATTTTACTTATAATTATGGTTTTCAAAGCCCAACCAAAGTGCCGCAGATGTTAGACGCAGTAACTTATGCAGAGGTGTATAACGAAGGAGTAGCCTATCGTGGTGGCACAACGCCATTTTACAGTGCCGACGTTATACAAAAACTACGCGATGGATCAGATCTTGTAAATTATCCGAATACTAACTGGGCCAAACTGGTGTCAAAGCCATACGCAGCACAGGAACGCATAAACTTGCAGGTTAATGGCGGTAACGATGCAGCCCGTTACTTACTATCATTCGGAAGCACATTTCAGGATGGTTACTTTAAGTATAACCCTACCAGCAACAGGCAATATAACTTCCGTGGCAGGATAGACGTTGACATTAGCAAATACTTATCAATAGGAGCCAATATCAATGCAATTATTACTAACGGAACATATGCACCGGTTAATACGGGCACTAACTTTGTAAATATATTACAAGCAAACCCAACGCTTGTTGGTTTTTATCCCAACGGATTAGTTGCGGGCGGCAGGCTTGGCGAAACTCCACTTCTGCTTGATAAGCGCGGATCAAACACAAGCGATAATCTGCCTATACAAACCACGTTTACTGCTTCATTCAAAGTGCCATGGGTGCCGGGTTTAAAGCTTGATGCAAGTTTTAACTACGATGTAGGTAATACTTTCAGCAAGTCTTTTTCTGTGCCGTACTTTTATTATCAATACAATGTTAATACCGGCCAATATGACAAGAAAAGCGGTATTGTTGGATCCACCGAGCTAACAGACACTTGGGGTAAAACAAACCTTACATTGTATAACTACAGAATATCATACGACAGGAACTTTGGTAAACACCACGTTATGGCAATGGTTGGTGGTGAGCAGCAGCAATCATACAGCAGGTCAGGGATGGCTTATCGTAAAAACTTCGTATCTACGGATTTTCCTCAAATTGACTACGGAAGCTCCGCAGGTGCCGACGTGAGGAATGGCGGTAACGCTCAATTAGGCGCATACAACAACGTATTTGGTCGCGCAACATACGACTGGGCATCTAAATACATTTTCGATTTTAACTTTAGGTATGATGGCTCGCCGACATTTCCTCCCGGGCGGCGTTACGGTTTCTTCCCTTCGTTCCAGGGAGCATGGCGCGTGTCTGAAGAAGATTTTATAAAAAACAATTTTTCGTTTATTGATCAGCTAAAACTTAGAGCCACTTACGGCGAGTTGGGTAGCGACAGCCCCGCCAGCGGAGGTCTTTATCAGTATGGTCAATATTTTGGTTTTGGTGGTAACTACGTGTTCGGAACAGCAGATGTTCAAGGGGTAACAACCCTAACGTTGCCTAACCCTAATTTTACCTGGGAAATTGCCAAAAAAACTGACTTTGGTATAGATGCCTCGTTGTGGAAAGGTTTATTAGGATTCGAGTTTACCCTGTTTAAAGAAAACCGCTCCGGAATTCTTATTCAACGTAACTTTTCGGCATCAAGGGTATACGGATATCCGGGCTTACCACCGCAAAACCTTGGCGAGGTTAACAATAAGGGTTATGAGCTAACATTAACCCACAGAAACAAGATCGGCAAGATGTTCTACAATGTCCGTGCAAACATGCAATATAATATCAGCAAGGTGATATATATGGATGAAGTGCCAAATACTTATTCTTACAGGGATCAAACCGGACGCCCGCTTGGAGCCAGCCTTCTTTATCAGGCAGATGGTATTTTTAACACGCAGGCTGAGTTAGATAGCTATCCGCACCAGGCAAACCAAAAGGTTGGTGACATCAAGATAATAGACGTAAACGGTGATAAAATCATTAACCAAAATGACCAGGTTAGATTTGATTACAACAATACACCTAAGTATGTATTTGGTTTGAATCTAGACTTGCAATACAGCAACTTTGATATGAATGTCTTCATTTACGGACAAACCAAAGCCTATAACTATGATGGCGCATTTGCTTCGTTAGGTAATCAGGATTTTTCAAACGCATCTGTATACCGTGCGGCCGATAGGTGGACACCGTCAAATCCGAATGGTACAATGCCACGAACCGATTTTTATCAGCCTGGTAACAGTACATTCTTTATGAATGACCAGACATTCTTCAGGCTCAGAACCCTGGAGCTTGGTTATACTGTACCTACCAGCCTTATCAGCAAAATTAAGATCGCTAACGTAAGGATTTTTGCAAGCGCATATAATCTGTTTACTTATTCACCAAAAATCAAATGGTCTGATCCGGAAGTTAACCTGATTGGCTACCCCCCGATGAAAGTGATCAACTTAGGTGCTAGTGTTAGATTTTAAAAAAAATTAATCATGAAAAAAATAATTTTATGCTTATT
>CAMLFI010000019.1 GCA_946479225.1 uncultured Mucilaginibacter sp.
CGGTCACCATAGTTCGCCATAGCGATATAGGCAAGGTTAAACTGGCAGATTTTAATGTGATCATACTTCCTGACGGCCCGTATGATGATTTTAAGGCGGACCGAATAGCCGACTGGGTAAAGGACGGCGGTAAACTGATAGCCATGGGTAGCTCAATAAAACAGCTTACAGAAAAGCAGGGTTTTGCTATTAAGGATGTTGACAGCGTTGATACAGACAAAAAGAAAGACAAACCCGAAGTAAAGATGTACGAAGACAGGCAGCGCGCCGCTTTTAATACTAACGTAGCAGGTGCCATTTACAAAGTTGATCTGGATAACAGTCACCCATTGGCTTTTGGTTATCCCGATTTTTACTACACCCTAAAGCTCGACGATGCTTTATACGGATTACTTGACGATGGCTGGAACGTGGCAACCATGAAAAAAGATGCCTATGTGGCGGGCTTGGTAGGTAATAAAAGCAAGCAAAAGCTAAGCAAAGGCGGCCTGTTGTTCGGAGTGCAAAATATGGGCAGGGGCTCGGTTGTTTATATGGTTGATGATCCTCTGTTCCGCGGATTTTGGGAAAACGGCAAACTGCTTTTCTGCAACGCGGTATTTATGGTGGGGCAGTAATTCAGTTTTCAGTTGGCAGGCATTTCATATCTACCAACTGAAAACTAATACCCGCCAACTTAATTCCCGGTGCTTACACGGCTTTTTTCGCTTGCTGCTCCGCTGCGTATCTGCCTTGCTTTAATATTGGTACTGCCAAAATTATAGGCCACATTTAAGCGAAACACCCGGGTATCGCTTTTTTGCTTTATCTGGAAGTTGTTGCCCAGCGCCGTGCTGTTTAGATCGTTCCTTAAAGTGTTAAACACGTCGTTCAAGGCAACTTTTACAGTTAGCTTTTTGTTAGCGAAAGAGCGACTCACTCCGGCATCCATTGAATACCTGGGAAATATGTAGTAAATACCATAAGCGAGCGACGAGCGGTAATCGCCGGTTATCTCTGCCTTAAATTTGCCGAACGTAAGGGTTTGTGTAGACCGTGCGGTAAAGGCGGCCTGTCCGTTATCAACATCGCCTCCGTTACCCCCGGTAAAATTATCTGATTTAAAGCCCAGGTAAAAACCATTAAAGTTAACGTTACCCGACCACCATTTTGTTAACTGGTAAGGAGCGTAAATATTTACACTGTAGCTTTTTTGTGTCCTTAAGTTATCATTGGTTTGATATGTCGTATTAGTTCCCGGCAATGGCAATATAAGTTCAGTAATAACATCAGTAGTAAGGCTGTATCCTAAACCCACAGTAACGCTTTTGTTGTAAGTGTAGTTAACCTCAAAGTTATTGGTGTACTGTGGCTTAAGGAAGGAGTTGCCTTTACTGTATGTATAAAGATCAAGGAAATAAAGAAACGGGTTAAGATTGCTATAATTTGGCCTGTCAATACGGCGGCTGTATGAAACGCCAACCTCATTCTTTTTACCAAATGAACGGTTAATAAACACGCTTGGGAAAAAGTTAAGATAGCTGCGTTTAACGGTTTGGCTACCTATAAGGTCGCCGTTAGATTCGGTGTTCTCTGCACGTAAGCCAATCTGTACGGATCCATTTTTAAACTCGTGATTAAGATTGGTATACGCGGCGGCGATCTGTTCGGTATATACAAACCTGTTGGTGCGCCCCGCATCGTTCACAAAAGCCGTTCCGTCAAATTTTTCGGCACGCAAATCGTTATCTGTTTTTACGCTGCTAAATTTCACGCCACTTTCAAATTTCCACGTCCTGCTAAATGGTTTGGTATAATCAGCCTTGCCAGAGTATATTTCAATTGAAGACGGAGATTGATTGCGTAATAATACAGGCTCTTTGCCTGTTCCCGGATCGGGTTGTCCGTTTGGCAAAAAGTAGTAGTTATCATAAGAAGCAACCGAGTTATTATTGAATTTTGAATAATCCAAATCGACCGCCAGGTCCTGTCCAAGGGTATCTATTTTATAACGATCATTAAGATTAAAAGCAAGGTTTTTATACCGATTGTCAACATTTGATGCCGTGTTTAAATAAGATTTTAGTGTACGCGACGCGTCGCTTATATCAGTATGATTGTCAATTAAATCATGCCCGCCATTGGTATAACCGCTTGCTACTATCCCTAAGGTGTTTTTATTGCTGGTTTCCAGGTCGGCACCTATGTTAAAGTTGTTGTAATAGTTTTTATTTGTCATTTTGCTGAGCTGGTCAAAATAAGGCGTTGTGCTGCCTGCAATCACACGGTTTATCCCGATCTCCCTGTAGCGGTTATTGTCGCCGCGGCTTATGGTTCCGAAAATGTTGAGTGGGCCGTTTTTGTGATTAATATTCAGGCTCGTGGCATCGCGAAAATTCTTACCGCGCGACACACCTTGCGAAATACTGCCATTAGTGCCTTTTTGCTTGTTCTTTTTTAGTTTGATGTTGATGATGCCCGAATTTCCCGCCGCATCATATTTAGCCGAAGGATTGGTTATGATCTCGATAGTTGAAATAGTATTTCCATCTGTTGAACGTAACAAAGTAGCCAGCTGCGCCGACGACAGATAAGTAAGCTTGTCGTTTATCATTACAGTAACACCCTGCTTGCCACGCAGACTTATGTTATCGTCTTTATCAACCGTAACTCCCGGCGCGCGTTCCAATATCTCCATAGCGGTGTTGCCTGCAGCAAGTATGCTGTTCTCAACATTCATTACGGTGCGGTCAACTTTGCGTTCTATTAATGGTTTAGCGGCGGTTATGTTAACCGCGTTAAGCGTTTTGGCGGCTTCTGCCAGGGTTATAGCAGGCACAGCTACCTGTGTGGCGCCATCGGCAGTAAAAACTGCACTCCGCCCGTTAGCGTAACCAACAGATGTTGCTTTTATAAGATAGCTTCCTTTAGCAATGTTGTCAAAAAAGTAAGCGCCTTTCTCATCGGTAAGTGCGCCCTTTACAATTGTTGAATCGGTGGCACGCAGCAAACTAACTGTTGCAAATTCAACCGGTTTGGAGGTGCCGTCTTTAATTGTACCTGTTACTTTATTGGTTTGCGCATGCGCCGTACCGGCGCCGATAAAAAAGAATAGCGCTAATGTGTATATTGAAGTAATAAAATGTTTCATAAACGTCGTGTTTTGGCAAAAAAGTTCCCCTAAAAGAAATCGCTTTCTTTTTTAAGATGTTATTAATGTTTTTAATGTTGATTAAACCGCCGTACAAGCCGGTGGCTGTTTGTTATCCAGCGCAATTGTGCGCATTTTACATTAAGATGCAAAAACAGGGGGTCAGGTTACAAACAATTTTATTTTTTATTGCCGGAAAGCAATTCACTTTTGTTAAGTACAGGGAAAAGCGGCAAAATAACGTCCTTAACTACTGAGAAGTAGCGGCGTTGCGCCTTCGCATTAAAAACGCCACCTGCCGTAACATTTTTTAAAATCAAAGAGGCTGATGGTGCAGCAGCTTGGTAAAATGTTAATATAAGCCCGCTGAATAGCAGCAGGCTTATATATCTCATGTATGTGGTAAACATTTTCACGTTTATTTTACAATTTTCAGGCTATCGGGTTTTGCTGTAACCAGGGTATCAACTTTGCACTCCAGCCCATTCGCGGTCATTATAAAGGCAGCTTTTTTATCATCTTGCCATTTATTCTTTTCCTTGCATTGGTACAGATCAACGCCCCATACATAACGGTTCATCTCATCATCAATAATAATCACAGCATTCATAGGTACTTTCAATGTAAGATGTATGTCCTGGTCATGCCATGATGTGCCGCTTACACGCTCTAAACGTCTGTCAAATTTTAAAACAGAATCTTGCTGACTAAACAAATAGCGGGTGCCGCGGGCATTAAACAGCGCATTCTCATAGCTGCTGCCTTTTGACCGGTAGGTTTGCACTAATACGGGCTGGGCCACGTCGCTTCTTTCTATGCTGATAGACATGTTTTCGGGCTCGTTGCGTCCAAAGTCTTCATCATCAACATTAATAGTACCATTAAAGCCAGGCTTTATATCTAAACGTGTGCTGTCGGCACCGGTAAGGTATTTAACATCATTCAGCTCAAGATAATAAGTGTTATTTGATGAGGGAAGCAATGGTGCTGTTTGGGTAAAACTTGCCGATGCGCGAAACCCTTTGCCTACTTTGGTGCCATAGTATAGGCCGGTGCCAATAGCAAAGATCCATACAGTTAACATCACCATTGCCGACGAACGGCTGAGCGATTGCGTGTTGAATATCGCTTTTAAAATAAGCAATATAATAGCAAGCACGGGTATAAAAAGACCCAGGAAGACCGAAAAGCAGATCCAGATAAAATATTCATTATCAATAACGCTGAATGGGAATATATCAAGCGGACCGGTGTTCCATATCAGCACAAGCGCAAGGCAAACTATCAGGGCAATTGCCATTGCAAAAAAGTCGAGCAAAATAAATATGCCTAATATTTTAACAAGCAGTTTGCCCGAGGTGCTGAAAAATCGCCCCAAATGATAAAATAGATCACCAAAAAAGTCTCTCAGTCTGTAAATAAAAGGTTTGGCTTCTGCTCTAAAGTCGTCTGCCCGGCTTTTTACAGCGCTCATTTCTTCTTCCAGGTTATCCTTAAAGCCTTGCAATGTTAGCTTTTGCCCCTTCATGGCCATACGGTCTGCGCGACTAACGGCTCTTGGTATTACTATCCATAATATGATATACAGGACAACGCCCAGACCGCCAATGCATGCAGTTAATGCAAATAATAGTCTGAACCAAATTGCCGAGATATTGAAGTAATTACCAAGCCCGGCACAAACTCCTGCAACCAGGCGTAAGTCAGGGTCGCGAAACAGCGAGCGTGTGCCGCCTGCATAGTCGTAAGCACTAAAGTGTTGATTAGGAACAGCGTCTTCGTCTGCATGTTCAAAATCTTCAACCGTACCCATCTGGTTTATAACGGCTTTAATATCGGCCTCTACAATAACCTGCCTGTTTTCGCGGCTAAGCATTTCAGAGAACATCTCCGCAATGCGGTTCTCAATATCCGTGGTGATCTCATGGCTGTCTGCCGAGTTAAGAAAATGGCGCTTAACGTCCGTCATGTAGCTTTTAAGTATCTCGTAAGCATCTTCTTCAATATGGAAGACAATGCCGTTTATGTTTATTATAATAGTTTTATTCATGATGCAATTTTTTCAGGGTTTAATTATTTTTTCCAACAGCGGTTTGTACAGCAAAAACCAGCTCGTTCCAGGTAGTATCTAACTGTTCAAGCACTTTTCGCCCCTCGTCAGACAGCGAGTAATACTTTCGTGGCGGGCCTGATGTGGATTCAACCCAGTTATAAGTTAGCAGCCCATTGTTTTTAAGGCGCGTTAATAGCGGATATAAGGTGCCTTCAACTACAAGCAACTGGGCTTTTTTTAGTTCGGCAATTATATCAGAAGCGTAGGTCTCATCGCGGGCGATGATGGAGAGGATACAATACTCGAGTATACCCTTACGCATTTGTGTTTGTGTGTTCTCTGCGATCATGATACAAAGATATATGTTTTAAAATGTATTATGCAATACATAGTACTAAAATAAATTAATTATTTTTTTTAAACTTATAATTCAACTTTTTTTTTCATTGTTTTTGTGAAATTATTTGTGAATTCAATAATGTAACACTACTTTTATGATTAATTAACTATTAACTGATCTTATTATTTAACACATGAAAAAACTTCTACTAGTAAGTTTGTGTGTGCTGGTGTTATGCGTAACACAAGTATTTGCACAAAACCGTACGATTACTGGTACGGTTACGGCCAAAGACGATGGCTTACCCATTCCGGGAGCGACAGTAAAAATTAAAGGCACTGATATTGGTGTACCTACCGATGCCAGTGGCAAATTCTCCATCTCTGCACCAGACAATGCGGTGCTTGCAATCTCTTTTGTAGCTTACACCACACAGGAAGTGCCTGTAGCTGGCAAAAGCGTAGTGAATGTTACGCTTGCAGCTGACAATAAACTATTAAGTGAGGTCGTGGTAACATCTTTGGGTGTAACCAGTGAGAAAAGAACGCTGGGTTACGCGCAAACCACGGTGAAAAACTCTACCATCAACGCATCTTCGCCAATTGGTTTGTTAGGCGGCTTGCAAGGTAAAGTTGCCGGTGTTACCATTTCAAACGTGTCAGGTTCGCCGGGTGGTACTACTAAGGTGATATTAAGAGGTTACTCTTCTATTACCGGAAGCAACCAGCCGCTTTATGTTATCGATGGTGTTCCATTTAATAACTCTCGTCTTGGTTCAGACAACAACTACGATTTTGGTAACGCTGCAAATGATATTGATCCTAACATGGTTGATAACATTTCAATCCTTAAAGGTTCTGCTGCAACTGCGCTTTACGGTTCACGCGGTTCAAAAGGTGTTATATTGGTTACCACCAAAAAAGGTAAAGCCGGCAGGCCGGTAGTTGAGTTTAACTCAGGCGTATCTTTAACCAATGTGGCTATAACTTATAACCCGCAGAATACTTTCGGGCAAGGTTGGGGCGGAGAGTTCATTCTATCTGAAAACGGTAGCTGGGGCCCAAAACTTGACGGTGTAGTTAGGCCATGGGGCGCTACAGGCGCTGGTACCGGTGCATCCATCGGTAACAAGCAACTGATTAAACCATTTTCAGCAATAAAAAATAACGTGGCAGATGCTTTTGATACCGGCGTGGAACTGAATAACAATGTTCAGGTAAGCGGAGGCACAGATGTATCGCAATACTTTATCTCATACGGTAACGTATATAGTAACGGCGTTTTGCCGGGCACACCTGATCTTTACAGAAAAAACAATTTCTCGATCAGACAATCTGCCAAATTCAACAAGTTCTCTGTAGATGTATCTTTAAACTATGCTAACAACAAACGTAATGTTGTTCAAACCGGTCAGGGAACCGGTAATGCTGATACGTTTTATGAAGCGTTATTACAGATACCTACCGATGTTCCGATCAAGGACTTAAGAAACTACAAAAATGAGTTTTTTAACGTTGATAACTATTTTACACCATTTGCATTCAACCCTTTTTACTCATTAGGTGAGAACGGTGCAAGGCAAACAAGTAACAGGTTTTATGGCAATATCAACTTAAACTATAAGGCTTTAGACTGGTTGACAATAAACTTCCAGCAAAGCGCGGATATATCGGGTGTTTATTTGAAAACCTGGTATGCTAAAACCAGGCCTTCTGCCGGTAGCTGGAACGACGGTAAAAACGTGGAAGCCACTCCACTTACCCCATCACCAGGTGGTGTAACAGATGCGGCAAATAATCTTTTTGAATACGACAGCAAATTACAGGCGTTGGTTGACAAAAAGCTTTCAAGCGATCTAAACCTGACCGGTTTAGCAGGTATTAACTATAACGACAGGGGTTCAAACGGTTTGGCAACAAGTGTTGAAGATCTGGCTATACCGGGTTTTTACCAAATCAATAACTCTTTAAATAAACCCCAGAGCGCTCACGGTTACAGCCATAAAAAACAATTAGGTTTTTATGCGCAGGCTACGCTTGGATTTAAAAATTATTTGTTCTTAACAGTAGGTGGTCGTAATGACGTTTCGTCAACATTGGCCCCGGGCAAGAATAGCTATTTCTACCCTTCATCAAACGTTGCGTTTGTGTTGAGTGATGCACTTAACCTTAAGAGCGATGTGGTATCGTACATTAAATTGCGCGGTAGCTACGGTGAAACCGGTAGCGACACCGACCCGTACAATATTTATAACACGCTTACTGCTACTAACATACCACTTACATTTGGTAACCTGATATTCCCGTTAAACAATAACGGTAACCCGGTGGCTGGTTATACAGTAAGTAATACCACATTCACTACAAATTTGAAGCCTGAGCGCGTAAGAGACTTTGAGGTAGGTGGTGAATTTAGATTTTTCAACAGCAGGGTCGGTTTAGATCTTACCTACTATCATCGTACAACAGAAGATCAATTACTTCCTGCGCCTATTTCTCCGGGTACCGGTTATCTTGCTACGTTTGTTAACGCAGCCAAGAGCGAAAACAGGGGCGTGGAGGTTGCCTTTAACGCTACTCCTATTAACGGTGATTTTGTTTGGGATTTTACTTACACCTTTAGTAAGGATAAAAGCAAGGTGTTAGCATTGGCTCCGGGTGTTGATCGTTTATTGTTAAACTCCACCTATGATGCGCAATTAGTTGCTGTACCGGGCCAGCCGATGGGTATTATCCAGGCTCCAAAACCTCAACTTGACCCTCAGGGCCGCATAATTGTAAACGCAGCAACAGGTATGCCGGTGCAGAGCACTGATATACAAACGTACGGCGCTGTACAACCAGATTATCGTATGGGTATGACCAACAATTTCCGTTATAAAGGGCTTGCCTTAGGTTTTACCCTTGATTATAGCAAAGGTGGCGTGTTTTATTCAGGAACAGCTGATTTGCTAGGATTTGTGGGTAATGATCCGGTTACTACTTATAATGATCGTAATCCGTTTATCATCCCTAATTCAGTTGTTGCAACTACTGTAGGTACTACTACAACTTATACAGAGAACACTTTCCCTATTGAAGGTGGCCACTTAGCTGATTATTACTATCAAACTAATAATAAGGGATATGTTTATCAAAACCTGATATTAGATAGAACTTACTTTAAAGTACGTGAAGTTACTTTATCATATACCCTTCCTAAATTCATATCTAATAAACTGGGAGCATCAAATGCGAAGATATCCTTGTATGGCAGAAACCTGCTTACCTGGTTACCTGCATCTAACCAGGTTGTTGACCCGGAAGTGTCTAACTTAGGTTCTGATCTGCAGAGCGAATTTGGTGAGTTCAGAACCTCGCCACCATTGAAATACTATGGCGCTTCATTAAAGGTTACATTTTAATTTGACGAATCATGAAAAAACATATAATAAAAACAATTTTTGCAACGGCTGTGATCTCCTTCTCAGTAACGAGTTGTAAAAAGATAACAGATATCAACACGAGTCCTAACAACCCGCCGGTTGAGGTTGCTACCCCACAGGTGTTGTTTCCGTCGGCAGTTCAATCTACTGCCGGGCGCGTGGGTGGCGAAATTGCCATTATAGGGAACATATGGTCGCAATTTGTTACACAGGCACAATTATCTAACCAATATAAGGATATTGATACCTACGGTATGACAAGGCAAGACCGTAATGCCAACTATAACGGTTTATTTTCCGGCGCATTAACCGACTACAAGTTAACCATAGAAAAAGCGAAAACCGCAGGCCCAATACAGTATTATTTAATGGCAACTGTGATGAAGGCTTATACCTACCAGGTATTGGTTGACCTTTATGACAAAGTGCCTTATACAGAAGCATTACAGGGCCAGGCTAATCTGCAGCCAAAGTTTGATGATGGTTATACCATATATCAAGGTTTATTAGCAGAAATAAATGCTGCTTTAGCTGCAACTACATCAGCGGGAAACCTTAGCCCTGCAGCGACAGCAGCTACAGACTTTGTTTTTAGCGGAGACATGACCAAATGGCGTGCATTTGCTAATACATTAAAGTTGAAGATGTATCTACGTATGGTAAACGCCAAACCTGCAGAGGCAGAAGCCGGTGTTAAAAAATTGTATACTGATGGTGCCACATTCCTTACCACCGGAGCGGGTGTAACAAGTTATGTTGCTACGCCGGATCAAGGCAACCCGATGTATGAATACAACATCAGAAGATTGAACTCATCTACCAACCTGCGTGCCAGCAAAACGTTTGTAACCTGGTTACAAGCCAACAGCGATCCACGTATTGTCACCTATTTTGGTGCAGCCAGTCCAAACTCGATCCACCAGGGCGATTTTAACGCTACTAACTCAGCGCAGCCTACTTATGCAACCGCTGCAAGTTTAGCACAAGCACCAACTGATCCGGTTTGGTTCATCTCTGCAGCAGAGTCTTACTTTATGCAGGCAGAAGCGAATTTAAGATATGGCGTTGGCCCTGCTGCCTCGGTATCTTATAACAGCGGTGTAAATGCTGCGTTTGCTCAAACCACTGTAGCGCGCGGAGCGTTGTACCCTTATCCGAACGGAACATTTGATCAAAACCTGGAAGCCATCATTGTTCAGAAATGGGCATCATTGCCGGGTTCGCATGCAATCGAAGGGTTCTTTGAACAACAACGTACAGGTTATCCAAAAATCAGTCCTACAAATTCTAAGGATGTAGCAAACTATATTCCTGGACAATGGTCTTATTCTATAGGTGGAGTTACACCAAGTAAGCAGTTTCCAAAAAGAATGGTGTTCCCTGATTCAGAAAAAAGCAGAAATCAGAACACACCTGCCGAAGTTCCTATTTACACTCCGGTTTGGTGGGGCAAATAATTAATAATATTTAATTAGAAAGAACATGAAAAGAAAATATTTAAACATTATAGCGGTAGTTGCTTTAACTGTTGTATTGTTCTCCTGTAAAAAGGATGACTTTATCTCAACGGATACCCAGGTAGGTATATCTAAAGTTACTAAATACGCCGAGTTTACACTTACCGGCGCAGAATATGTGTACCTAAAAAAAGGTGATCCTTATGTTGAGCCGGGCGTAAAAGCAATGGCCGGAGCTACTGTTTTACCGGTAGTTACCACAGGTTTGCCAGCTAATACTAACACAGCCGGTGTTTATACTTTAAAGTATACCGCGACAAACTCCGACGGTTTTTCGGCGTCAGCATCACGTACCCTGGTAGTTTACGATACAGACGCAACTGCGATTGGCAATGACTTTACAGGCAATTATGCAAGAACCTCTAACGGTTCAATAGCGGAGTGGACGAAGGTTGCACCCGGCGTTTACAAGGTATTTAACCCTGGTGGTGCCCCCGGAACTGTCCTTACGGTGATCATGTTTAATAAAACAGGAACAAGCGTATATATTCCGAGCCAGATAGCAGGCGGTGCACTAACAAGTTCTGCATCTGAGGCAAGCGTTGCAGGCGTTACACCCGGTACATTAAAGCAGTATTCTATGCAGATAATAAACCCGGGTTACGGACCAGCCGTGAGGACATTTATTAAACAATAAGACACTAAATATCAATCGATATGAAAAAAAATATAATATTAAAATTATTAGCATCAGTGTTAATACTGACAGCTATCTCGTCTTGCCGTAAGGAAAGAGTAGTGGGCGGCACGGAAGTTCAAAACCTGGCCGGAGAATGGTGGGTTAAGTATGATAAAGGCACCGACCCGGGATTTCATGATGTTTATTACAGGTTCCATACCTATAATACCTCTGCCAATGTACCTACAGAAATGTGGTTAGACGATAGATTGACTGGCTGGCAGGTTAAAGGCAAAGTAAAAACGGATGCATCCGCGCTTACCTTTTCAGGAACTAACATAGTAAATACTGTATATGCCAGTCATTTTACCGTTACAGAGGGAAAAGTGATGCTGGGTGTTGCAACCGCTCCCGGTTCTAAAGCAAAAACC
Organism: uncultured Mucilaginibacter sp.; assembly: GCA_946479225.1. Next base: position 11,515 of record CAMLFI010000019.1, read on the forward strand.
GATTCTATTTACTTTAAAATATCATTTGATGATGACGTTCCGGGTAAAGTTTACACCGTGAGTGGCTATAAGAGAACAGGTTATACAACTGACGACCACTAATTATCAATCGTAAATTAAGAATACAATCCGAAGCTGCGCAAGTGGCTTCGGATTTTTTTTGCCTTTAGTAATAGGTTAGCAAGGCGTTTAATTCATTTACATCCATTTTTACTTTCCTGCCCATCACCAAACTGCAATTATCTGGTATATGCCCTGCCGGGAAATCAAAGCAAACAGGGTAATTATAGTCGCCGACAACGTTCATTACAATTTCGGGTAAGGTTTGCCCAAAGGGGATATCGTTGTCTTTTATGCCTGTAAAACCGCCAACTATAAGTCCGGCAAGGTTTTTCAGTTTTCCGGCGCGTTTTAGCGTGTGTAGCATGCGGTCAATACTGTATAGATACTCGCCTACATCTTCAATAAAGAGCACTTTCCCGTCGTAATTAACATCTGATGCTGAACCAAGGGTAGCTATCAGCAAACTCAAATTGCCGCCGGTTAATATGCCCGTTGCATTCCCGGTTCGACCAATGGTGTTCGACCGGAACTCATATTTAAGCTCTTGGCCAAATAGCGCTTTCCTCAATGTTTCTAGAGACCGGGCTGATGCGTCGGGGATATTTATGGGCATTTGCCCATGTATGGTTTGTAAGTTGTAGTTATTCAGCAGATGCGAATGGAGCAGGGTGATGTCGCTGAATCCAACCAGCCATTTAGGATTTTGCTGCAAACGGCTAAAATCAACCTTATCAATCATGCGTACGGTACCATAACCGCCGCGGGCAGCTATGATAGCTTTAATACTGTCGTCGTCAATAAAACGCTGCATATCCGCCGCGCGCATTTCATCATCACCCGCAAACTGATGGTAGGATGCTGTAACCGTATCACCCAAAACCACCTCTAACCCCCACGATTGCAGCTGTGCAACGGCATCCGTCATGGGTGCGGGCAGCTTTTTGGCCGGGCAGGTAATAGCAATTTTGTCGCCTTTTTTAAGGTGCGGTGGCTGTATAGTTGCTTGGGTTGGTTTGTGCATGTTCAATATTAACAAAACTTTGGCATTAAATTAAATGCACCCTGCTGCTCGCCATCGAAACAAAATAGGGATATTTTACAATGCTTTGATAGTCAATATTTTAAATATATTCTACAGCTAATTTTCCTGACTTATAAGTTGTTTCACTTTGTTCCAACGCAAAATAGTAAACTACTGTATTACAGGAGATTGTTAAAAATATTGTTCCGCCTTCCTCCATTTGTGTCACCCACGCAAGCGGAACAAAACCGGCTCCGTTAGCGCCTGCGGCTCTTACTTTTGCTTTAGTGTTTGGGCTCAAAATAAATTATCTTTGCAAGCTATTGATCATTATAAATGTCGCAACTGAATAACTTTAAACGCTATACCATTACATCGGCGCTTCCGTATGCCAACGGCCCTTTACATATCGGTCATTTGGCGGGTGCGTATTTGCCGGCTGATATATTTGTGCGCTTTCTTCGCCTAAAAAAGAAAGATGTAGTATACATCTGCGGCTCTGACGAGCATGGCGCGGCCATCACTATAAAAGCAAAAAAGGAAGGTACTACGCCGCAGGCTATTATTGATAAGTACCATGAGCAGATAAAGAATAGTTTTGAAGAATTTGGTATTGGGTTTGACATTTACCACCGTACATCATCACCAATACATCATGATCTTTCGCAGGAGTTCTTTTTAAACCTGTATGAAAAAGGCGAGTTTGTAGAGCAGTATAGCGAGCAATACTTTGATGAAGATTTCCAGCAGTTTTTAGCCGATAGGTACATTGTTGGCACCTGCCCTAACTGCCACAATGATAACGCCTATGGCGATCAGTGCGAACGTTGCGGCACATCGTTAAACCCGACTGATCTGATCAACCCGATCTCTACACTAAGCGGCAAGCCACCTATTTTAAAGGCTACCAAGCACTGGTATCTGCCTTTAGATAAGTACCAGCCTTGGCTGGAGCAATGGATAGATACGAAAGAAGGTGAGTGGAAGGTGAATGTTTTTGGGCAGTGCAAGTCGTGGCTAAAATCTGGCCTGCAACCACGCTCCATGACCCGCGACCTGGATTGGGGTATTGATGTACCACTGGAAGAGGCCAAAGGCAAAAAGCTATATGTTTGGATGGATGCGCCGATAGGCTATATATCCGCCACCAAACAATGGGCAATTGATAAGGGGAAAGACTGGCAGCTGTACTGGAAAAAGCAGGCAAACGAAGCTGATGATACCTGCCTTATCCACTTTATTGGTAAGGACAATATTGTTTTTCATTGTATCATCTTCCCATCTATATTGCATGCGCACGGCGAGTACGTATTGCCGCAAAATGTGCCTGCCAATGAGTTTTTAAATCTGGAGGGTGATAAACTTTCTACATCACGTAACCACGCGGTTTGGCTGCATGAGTATCTGGAGGAGTTCCCGAATAAGCAGGATGAGTTACGTTATGTGCTTACCTCAATATTACCTGAGACCAGCGACAGTGAGTTTACCTGGAGGGATTACCAGGCCCGCGTTAATAACGAGTTGGTTGCCATATTAGGCAACTTTGTTAACCGGGTAATGATACTGATGCACAAGTTTTACGACGGCAAGGTAGAGGGTGATATAAAATTGACGGATGGCTATCTGAACGACGAGATAGGTATATTTTATGACGCCCTGGATAGCAGCCTGCAGAACTACCGTTTCAGACAGGGGTTGCAAAGCGTGATGGATATTGCCCGTTTAGGCAATAAATATCTCACTGATAAAGAACCCTGGAAAACCATAAAAACTGACCCGAATGACGCCCGCGATGCATTGCACAATTGCCTGTTTATTATAGGGCATTTGGCAACCTGCTTGCAACCATTTTTACCGGCTACGGCTAAAAAGATATTCGGCATGCTGAACCTGCCCGAACAATTCACTTTTGATGAGGAGTTGGTATTCAACAATGGACATCAGCTTAACCCCGCTGCATTGTTGTTTGAGAAAGTGGAAGATGAGGTAATAGATAAGCAGATAGAAAAGTTAAAAAGTAAGAAGCAAGCAGCTACAGTAGTGGAAGAGCTTCCCGTAACCCCCGCAAAAGAGAACATCAATTACGAGAGTTTTGCTACCATGGATATACGTACCGGTACTATACTTACTGCCGAAAAAGTTGCTAAAACCAAGAAACTGCTTAAGCTTACCATTGATACCGGCATAGATCAGCGTACCGTAGTATCGGGTATTGCGGAGTATTATGAGCCGGAAGCAATAATTGGCCAAAAGGTAAGTATACTGGTAAACCTGGAGCCGCGCGACATAAAAGGCATTACATCACAGGGAATGCTACTGATGGCCGAAAACGCCGAAGGTAAATTAAGCTTTGTTGCCCCGGTTGATGATTTCAACAATGGATCGGTGATTAGATAATCTGCGGATGTGCAAATGTGCGGATATGCAAATGTTTCTTTGCTTAATCAGCTATAATTTGCACATTTGCTGAAATTTAGATGGGACTGCGCCAAGGAATAAAATCTGATATCGTAATTCTCAAATCCGAATTCCAAATGGTCCCGTAGTTCAACGGATAGAATAGGAGTTTCCTAAACTCTAGATATGGGTTCGATTCCCGTCGGGACCACT
>CAMLFI010000020.1 GCA_946479225.1 uncultured Mucilaginibacter sp.
CTATTGTACAGTCGGGCCCCAAATCCCTCAGCTTAGGCTGGAAAGAAGGCGACCGTGTTTGCGGCATTTCCCACTGCGGCTGCGGCTATTGCGCCAACTGTATGAAGGGCCGTTTTAACAACTGCTTAAACTACGGTCACGAAGAGCGCGGTCACAGGCAATACGGCCATTACACGCCTGGTGCCTATGCGCAATACATGCGTACATCGGTAAAAAGCATTTATAAAGTTCCTGATTCAATGGATCTGGAATACGCTGCCTGTGTGGACCCGTTGAGCATAGCATTATACACCGTTAAGCGTTCACGTTTACAGCCTGGCGATGATGTGCTGATATTGGGTACAGGTCCTCAAGGCTTAATGGCTATACTCTGCGCCAAGGCATTAGGTGCCGGCAGAATACTGGCAGTAGGCAGCGGAGAGCGTTTGAAAAAAGCGGAAGAACTTGGTGCTATCGGCATCAGCTATAAGGAAGGCGATGTATTAGCGCAAATAAAAGCATTAACCAATGGCTTAGGCGTTCCGGCTGTGTTGGAATGTGCAGGTACTTCGGACTCTATCCGTCTGGCTTGTTTGGCAGCTTCAAAAGGTGGTGTAGTATCTATGATCGGTATTCCGCATGATGATCCGGCGCTTCCCATAAAAAGAATCGTGCTGGATGAAGTGGAGCTGATAGGCAACCGCGCCAACCCTAATACCGCGCAGGAAGCTATCGATCTGTTGGTAAACGGGCGCGTTGACCTAACCCCTTTAATGACACATCGCTTTGCGCTGAAAGATTTTGCGACTGCGTTGGATGTTTTTGAAGGCAGAAAAGAAGGTGCCATTAAGGTGGCTACCAAGCCAAACGGAATGTAATTTAATAGTATCGACCAAAAAATTAAATCAAACCAATATGAGTAACAAAGTAATGATTGTAAGCGGCGGAGCATCAGGATTGGGCCTGGCAGCTGCTGAAAAATTTGCCAGAAACGGATATGATATTGTTATCTGCGACATCAATGATGAAAAAGGCGCTATAGCAGTTGAGAAGATAAAAGCAATAGGTACCAACGCAATTTATTGCCATTGCGATATATCAAACAAAGAAGAAGTTCAAAAAGCAGCCCAAGCCGCAAAACAACGCTTTGGCCGTGCCGATGTATTGATCAACAACGCAGGTCTGGAAGTTCGTGGTAGCATCACCCAGTGCAGCGAGGAGGATTGGACACGCCTATATGACATTAACCTAAAAGGTATGTATTACATGACCAATGCTTTCGCTCCAATGATGTTTGAGCAAGGCAAAGGTGCCATTGTAAATACCGGCTCTATATTGGGGTACCGTACCGTTGGCGAGCGTGCTGCTTATTCGTCGTCAAAAGGTGCAATTGATACCTTAACCCGCAGCATGGCGTTTGACCTTGCTGAAAAGAACATCCGCGTAAACTGCGTGGTGCCCGGTGCTATTGATACCCCCTTGTTAAGAGGTTCTATAAATGATTCGCCTGACCCTGCAGCTACCGAGCAGTTTTTGGGTTCAAAAAGTGTTTTTGGACGTATGGGTACTTCAGAAGAAGTGGCCAATGTAATGTATTTCCTGGCGTCAGACGAGGCATCGTTTGTAACCGGTGCTGCCTATTTTGTTGACGGCGGCTGGTCTATCATGTAATTAAATTATTAAAATTTAAAACGTACTGTTTTGGTTTATTTAGAGGATAAAAAATCGTTGGTAAATAAAGGGATCACCCACCTGCTGCAGGTTAAAGATTCTGATATAAGATTACTGAACCTGTACCAGTGCCGCCACGCTGTTGATACGTCTATCCACATTGGTGGCGCGTCTTCAGCAACCATACCCATGGTCAGCCTGTTTTACGGCGGAATTATTGACGTTAATGTTGAGCAACCTACAGCTGTCGATCAGGATATGTTTGTACTGAGCAAGGGTCATGCTGTTGCTACTTTGGCATCTATTTACTCAGATCTGGGTTATTTTGACAAGGCCGTATTAAAAAACTCACGCTCGGTTAAAAGCATACTCAACGGGCACCCGGGCCCTATTTTGCCGGGCGTGCACGTTGCAACCGGCCCTATGGGTCAGGGGATTGGCGTGGCACAGGGCTTTGCGATTGCAGGCCAACGTTCGCCGCAATTCGATGTGTATACCGTGACAGGTGATGGCGAACTGCAGGAAGGTCCCGTTTGGGAAACCGTAATGTATGCGGGTGCCAAACGTTTGGAGAACCTTTGTGTAATGGTTGATAACAATGGCGGTCAGCTAGATATAACCAGCACCCTACACTTCCCGCATAACAGTTTAAGCGGCACTTTTGCCAGCTTTGGGTGGAAAGTAATTGAGGTGGACGCTACCAAACATCACACGGTTTACGCAGCCTTGCAGGAATTTAAATACGGCGAGCGCGATGGCAGGCCAACGGTCATTATCTGCAAAACAACGAAAGGTCATGGCGGGCTTTCTGATTACATGAACACCCATAAAGCGACCATTGCTACCGATATTTTAGACCAGGAAGATCAACTACAGATAAACCAACGCGCTGCACGAGAACTGGATTTCTTTAAGTTTTTCAACCAATTAAGCGGAGAAGAATTTACTGAGGTTAAGAACACCATCTTAAAGCATGCTCAGAACATTGGCCTTAAAATTGGTAAAGACAAAATTGAAAGTATAGATACCTCGGTTAAAACTCAAAAAGCGCCTGTACGCGATAAAAAGATAAAATACAACGCAGCGCTATTGCCTAAGCTGGAAAAGGGGAAACCTTATGCAGCCAATAAAGTAATTGAGCTTTCCATGAAAGCATTTGCTAATGATGAGCGGGTATTCTCTGTTGATTCAGACCTCGCATCTACCAGTGGGTTACAATCCGGTATTGGCTTTGTTGACAAATACCGTGCGTTGAACGCCGGCGTTGCCGAATCGAACATGATGTTGTTAGGTGAGGCATTCGCCATACTGGGTGGCAACGCCTGGGTAAGTACTTTTTGCCCGTTCTTTGACTGGAAGGTAATGCGCCGTATAGCCGTTGGCCACCAGGAGCGTTTGGAAGTTATTGCCGAACCGGATGGCTGGTTATCTGAAGGCCATGGACTAGACTACACCATGGTTGCTACCGCAGCCGATCTGGAAACACAATCCAACGGTGCTACGCACATGGGTAATGATGACGTGATGTTGTTTAACGAGGTTGCACAGCTAAAGATCATCAACGTATCGTGCCCGCAGCAGTTGTTGGGCGTGTTAAAATGGATAATGGAAGGCAATAAAGGCATGATCTATATGCGTTTGTTGAGAGCGCCGTCTAACGCTATTTACGAAGCTGATTTTGCATTTGAGTTTGGTAAAGCATATAATGTTAAGTCGTCAGCCAACGCTGAAGCTACAATTGTTAGCTCTGGTCGTGGGGTGTATGAAGCTTTGGATGCAGCACAAAAGCTGGAAGCGGAAGGCATAACCGTTAACGTGGTTGATATGCCATCAATTGATGCGGATGCTATTGTTGAGCTGTACCGCTCGGGCAAGCCGGTATTTATAGCTGAGCAAAATAACGGATACCTGTGGTCGCATTTCCGTAAGGTGTTGTTTGAGCAGGAAAGCAGCATCAATACCCAGCATCTTATCGCTATTAATACAACTACCAAAGACGGTTTGCACTACATCCACTCGGGTACTTATTCAGAATTAGCGGCGCATTATAACCTGAACGGAGCGGCGTTAAGCCAAACCATTTTAAATACTTTAAAAACAGTTTAATACTATTTATATGACCATTATAAACGAAGCCGACGTACCCGAAGTAGAGCACCCGGGTAGGTTTATGCGCTGGCTGGCCAGCGAAGATTCGCTTAAAGCCAATCATTTGTCTTGCTGTGTTATACGGGTAATGCCTGGGCAGGCGGTAAGGCCTGCGCACTCGCATCCGCAAAGCGAGGAGCTGATCTATATTATAAAAGGCAACGGCAAGGTAATGATAGAGGGCGAAGTAGGCGAGGTGCGCGAAGGTTCGGCTATTTTGTTTGAGCAAGGCAAGGTACACATGCTGAAGAACACAGGCGATATAGAAATGAAAGTGGTATGCTTCTTCGCCCCGGCTACCAATATTGATAATTACAAAATGTTTGAGGAAATAGAGTTTCCTGAATAGACGGCTTTTTCGGTTGTTTTTTTATTAGCCTTCCTGAGCAATTGGGAGGGCTTTTTTGTGGTGTTTAGTGTTCCAAAAATATAAAGCCTTAAAAATTTTCCAAATTAACTGACGGTATTAACTTGTTGTTCATCAGTACTTTTCCATTTTAACGTGGAACAGTTTGGAACACTTTGAAACTACTTATAAGTCAGTGAAATTAGCTATAAATCTATATTAACTAATTGATTATAAGAACCTTGAGGCGAAACCAGATTTTTATCCCTTTTTGGAACACTGTTGGAACAGCAAAATTTAGGGTCACCAAGAACCATACCCATTTAACAATTAAAAATCACCCCTTGCAAAAGCACTGCCTTTAAATTAATTTGGCTGCTAATAAATCTATGTCCCCGTTTATTCGCTTAATCCTACTTCTCTTTTTACTTTCCTTTGCCGGCAGTGTGATGGCCCAGAACGAATATAAGTTAGCCTGGCGCAAGGATAGCCTTTTAAAATGGAGCGACTTTAAGGGCCCGGTTGACACATCAAGCAAATTCCACGCGACAACCCTTTGTGAAGTTTTTTCTAAATACATCTGGACGGTAAAAAACAACAAGTATAAATTTACATTCACCACGGGCAGTTATCTTAACACCTCCAAATCCTGGTCTATAAAAGAAAAACAAACGCCGGAATTGCTTCGGCATGAACAAGTTCATTTTGATATAGCGGAGCTTTTTGCCCGCATATATCTGCAAACCCTCGACAGGAATGTTTACACAGCAACATTCAAGTCAAAGATAGACCAGATCAATAAGGATAATTTACACAACCTGAAAGTTATGCAGGACCTGTACGACGAGCAAACCGATCATTCAAAAGAAAAGAAGATGCAGGCTAAATGGGAAATTTATATTGCAAATCTACTGAAAGAGCCGGGTCTGATAGACCGGGCCTGGTTAAACGGCCCTCCAAAATAGCGCCTTCCTTCGGTGTGATTCAAAAAGGGAAGTCTCCACATTACCGTGGCCTGACTATTAACTTTTCAATATTCTCCCTATAGGCATCGCCCACCGGAATTTCCTTTATGCCAACCCAAATCGTCCGTTTTTCAATTTTAGCAACATGCTGTGCCGCTACAATGTACGACCGGTGGATACGCACAAAAGCGGGTTGCTTTAAAATGGCTTCGGCTTCGTTCATGGTAAGGCGCGAGGTGATATTTTGTTTAGCCAGCACAAACTGCACATAATTGCCCGTGCCTTCGGCATATAAAATATCGCTCAGCGCAACGCGTATCTGCTCATAGCCACTTTTAATAAAGATGGTTTGAATAGCTTCGCCCCGGTTCTTCAGTTCGTAAAGCTCGTGCGCCCGGTTGCAAGCCTTTAAAAATCGCGGCAGCGAAAACGGTTTTAACAAATAGTCTACGGCGTTCAACTCAAAACTTTGCACCGCGTGCTCACTGTAAGCCGTTGTAAAAATCACCATCGGCGGGTCAGACAAGGACTTAAACAGGTCTATGCCGGATATAGAGGGCATTTTGATATCCAGGAACAGCAGATCGGGTTTATGTTTTTGCAGATACTCCAGCCCGCGAAAAGCATTGGTAAAACAGGCGTCAATACTAACAATGCCAACCTCGGCTGCAAGGTTTTTAATTACCTCCAGCGCAATGGGTTCATCGTCTATCGCTATGGCCTTAAGCATAATCAATTACTTTACTTTCTTTGCTACGTTAACAGTTCCCATATCAATAAACAGCAATTCGTCGTTGGTAAATTCTATTTCAAATGAACCTATTTTTGGCGATACAAAAAAATGCCCTTCGCTTTGGGCCAATAGCGTAAACTTAGGGGCTTGTATTGCCGGTTGCAATTGAAGCTTACCACCGTCAACGCTTATGATCAGAACCCGGCTCGAGAATGGATCTTTGTATGTTCCTACATAGCGTTGCAGGCTTGCTGTAGGCAGCGATACTTCCTTTTTTTCAGTTCTGAGTACGGTTAAGCGATAGGGCTGGTTGTACAAAATGGCCAATATTTTTCTGGAGACGAGTTGCATATTTACGTTCTCTGTATTATTGAGCAATACTATGCAGACGTCATCGGCGGTGATTCTTGAAATATTGGTAGTGAATCCTGCAATATCTCCACCATGAGCAACTAACCTTTTCCCATACAACGAGTCGATCATCCAACCGTAGCCGTAATTAGATTTAAAAGATTGATATGCCTTTTCCATTAAAGGCCGGCCCACTATTTTATACTGTTGCAAGCCGCTATGCCATTTGTAAAGATCGGCAGCGGTGGAGTAAATTGACCCGCAACCAATTATTACAGTTGAATCGCCAACAAAGGCAACTTTTTGGGTACTGTCATTTAAAATTGAATAGCCGGTAGCTTTGTTTTTATCGGCCAGGTTCAGAAAATCAAAGCCGCTTCGTGTCATCTTCAACGGTTCAAAAATATATTTTCGCACGGCCTGTTCATAGCTCATCCCGCTAGCCTTGCTTATGATGTATGCCAGCAGCGTGTAGTTGGAATTGCTGTACCGCCAGCCTTTGCCGGGTGCAAAGTCAAGGGGCTTATTTTTAAAGCGATCTATCATTTGCATCAGGGTAGCTGTATTCTGCCCGGTTTCATCACGCGTAAAATCGTATATCCCAGCGGTGTGCGTAAGCAGGTGCTCAACAGTAATACTATCCCCTTTGGGATAGCCAGGATAAAATTTACTAAGCTTATCTGTCAGCGCCATTTTTTTAAGCTCCACCAGTTTCAGAATAACAGTAGCGGTAAATTGCTTGCTGATGGAGGCCAGTTGAAAAATGGTATTGCCATCGTTCGGCAAACGCTTTCCCACGTCACGGTACCCATATCCTTTTTCAAACAATACTTTTCCCTTTTGTGCTACTAATACGGTACCGTTAAACTTGTTAACTTTTGCATAGGCCTGTATCAGTTCGTCAACTTTTTGGGGGATGTTTTGCGCATGGGCAAAATTGATGAAGCATATAAATAAAATAGTCAGGAACTTTTTCATATCAATTGAATATTGAGTTTTACAATAAATTCTTTGGCGTTTTCTGTGATAGTTAATGTATGCTTGCCGGGATATAGCAACTCAAGTCGCTTTTTAACATTAGCCAGGCCTATTCCCGAGCGGTCATTTTCAGGATCGTTTTGCGCTTTTGGATGAACGCTGTTGCTAACTTCCAGCAGCAAGCCGCCGGTGATGTCCTTTAGCGCTATGCTGATAAAAGATGTGGCTTCAAGACTGATACCATGCTTAAAAGCGTTCTCTATAAATGGTATCATCAACATGGGCGCTATCTGCCGGTCGTCATCTGTTACATTAATACTTTCTTCGATGACGATATTAGCCGATAGCTGGGTGCGTATTTTTTGCAGCGCTATGTAATTGTTCAGATAAGCTACTTCTTTGCCTACAGAGATAAATTTGTGATGATTTTCCTCCAGCATAAAACGCATCATATCTCCTAATTTCTGAATGCCGGTAGCTGTGGTTTTAGACCCATCTATCAGGGCGGTGCCATACAAGGTGTTCAATGCATTAAATAAAAAGTGTGGATTGATCTGCGACCGCAGAAAAGCGATATCAGCCTCTGATTGGCCAAGGGCAATCTCCATTCCTTTTATCTGCAGTATTTTTTCTTTTTGCCTGCGATATTCCAGCCATGATAACGGCGTTATAACAGCCAATTGCAAAGCCCAAATTCCGGATACATACGCAAATGACCAGTGGTCTCCCAGGAAGCGGCTGAAAATAACCGTATAAATAAAACTTGATAGCAATAGCAGTGCGATCCAATTTCGTTTCCCGGAAAACAGCGCATAAATATTGGTTAACAGCACCAGCAAACATACCGGAACGACTGCTGTGTAAAAACGGTATATGGCAGGGCTAAACAGATCAAACGCTGCAAAAAAAGCAAGTACTACAAAATAGATCAGCGCTATAAATGTGGTGGCATTGCTCACCATGATCTGGTATTCAGACCGCTTGATAGCTTGAATAAACAGTTCGCGGATGGAAGCGAACAGGCAATATAAAACTACAATTCCTGTTGAAATACCCCATCCCCCGAAGAGATTCATCAGGGGCTGAGGGTGATAACCGATGGTAAGCGGAATATAAATCGTGTTATGCGAAAAAAAATAAGGGGCGCAATAAAAAGAAACGATGTTAACAACCGGACCGAGGAGAAAACTGATAACTGCAAGCTGAAATATCCCGACGGCAAGCCTTGTAAAAAGGACCGTTCCATTCTTATTCAGTATGGCGCGCCTCAACAGCGGGATAATACCCAGATTTATCCAAATGTAACAGCCATACAATAGCAACACTGAACCGATCTGTGGCAGTAAAATAACTTTAATGTGGCTGAGTGTTGCGCTTTGCTGTGGGAAGCGTTGCAGTAAGTTTGCTGCATGCGAAGCCGTAAGATCAAATGTGTTACCTATATAACATCCTATCAGGATCAGCGCCAGCAAAGTCGCCAATATTATACCATGTTGCTGCCATTTAACTTTCATATTGTTTGATTTTGGATCAATATTAAAAGCTAAAGCAGCGCCTTTTTGAAAAATGTGACCGGATGAGCAAAAAATGTGACTAATGCGCGATTGTGCCCAGATTTAATTCTCTGTCATTCACATCCATATCCGTCCTTACGTTAAAAACTGTTAAAACCGCGATGAAAAATTTATTTACTATCATTTTAGGTTTATATTGGTCCCATATATAAACCTAAATTAAATGAAGATCACAATTGTCTCAATTGTCCTGCTTTTTGCATTTGTTTTTTCGTGCGCTGCTCAAACCCCCTACAGCGTAAAAGGCGTTGTTGTGGATACGGTCGATAACGCTAAAATACGCGCTACTGTAACCGTACTTAACGCTAAAGATTCCATCTTGCTCAGGTTTAGTCGCAGTAATGGTGAGGGAGTTTTTGCCATATCCGGACTGCCTGCAGGCAAATTTTCTCTTTGGATCACCCATCCGGATTATGCTGATCATACAGAGAATTTTACGCTTGATGCCGCCAACCCAACCCACAATTTTGGCAATGTTAACCTGCTGCTCAGAGCACGTGTGTTAAATGAAGTGAAAATAAAGGGGTCGGTTATTGATATGAAAATAAAGGGCGACACCAGCGAATTCAATGCCCGTGCCTACGTAATACAACCCAATGATAAGATAGAAGATCTTTTAAAGCAGGTACAGGGAATGACGGTGGATAAAGACGGGAAGATAACCTTTAGGGGCGAGCAAATTAAAAAGATATTAGTTGACGGCGAAGAGTTTTTTGGTGATGACCCGCTGCTGGTAACCCGAAATTTGCGTGCCGATATGGTAGACAAGATGCAGGTTTACGACCGTAAAAGCGACCAGGCCACTGTTACCGGTATAGAGGACGGCGTAAAAATAAAGACCCTGAATGTAAAGCTAAGGGAGGATAAAAAGAATGGTGTATTTGGCAAAGTAGTGGCGAGTGCCGGTAACGACGGCTATTACAATAACCAGGCAATGTTTAATAAATTTAAAGGCAACTATAAGTTTTCTGCTTACGGCACCACTGCAAACAACGGCATCAACGGTTTGGGGTACCAGGATGCCGGCAGATTAGGCACCCAAACAACTTCCACAGTTACATTTGATGATGGCTCTACAGGTACTATTACCGGTGGCGGTGATGATATTGACAACTCGTACTACAGCGGCAGTGGATTTCCATCATCAAGAACAGGCGGTGCGCATTATGATACCAAATGGAACGAAAATAAGCAGTCCATCAATACCAATTACAAAATAGGTGTTATTGCCCTTACCAACAATAATAGCACCTTTATGCAACAAAACCTGCCCACCAATAGTACTAATCCTGCTGATAATATTCTTAACCGGTCATCAGCAAGGAACACGTACAATCATACATTCAGGCAACGCGGTGATGTAATTTTTCAAAGCAACCCAAACCCAAGTTCCTCATTAAAAATAGCCGTTGACGGCACTTTTAAAGATGTAGAGAACAATAGCAGCAGCGTATCAACCATTGAGAACGGGGCAGGCACTTTGCTAACGCGCGAACTGCAAACGCAAACAGAAACGGGAAAGCAAAAAGCATTTAATGCCAGCTTTTTATATTCAAAGAAGTTTAAAAAGCCCAACCGCGTATTTTCATGGAACGTGAGCGAAGCCTATAACGAAAACAACTCAACACTTAAGCTTAACTCTACTATCTTTTCGCCTGCAAAAACGCCAAATACTACAGAAATAGATCAAAACAAACCCACTGCTACTAACAGCTCGGTATTAAACAGCAATATCACCTATAATGAGCCTCTAACAAAAACCATAGCATTAGGCTTAAATTATGGTTTAGGATTTAATAATAGTTCTGCCAACCGCGAATCGTTTAACAAATCAGCTAGTGGAAACTATGATGTTTTTGATACGCAGTTCAGCAATAGCTACAAATTTAACCAGGTAACCAACCAGGTGGGAGCCATTTTTACTTATAAAAGTGTAGATACAAAAGCCACAGCGAGTTTTGGTACACGCGCATCTGATGTTAATTTTAAACAGATAGATCAATATACCGGCACTGTTTATAAACGCAGCTTTATTAACTGGTCGCCGCAGGCCCGGTTCCAGTATCGTCCGTCTAATTCATCCAATGTTACTGTTCAATACAATGGCGGCAACTCACAGCCCAATATTGGCCAGATACAACCTATCCGTGTAAATACCGATCCGTTGAATATTTTTGTGGGCAACCCCAATCTGGGTCCGTCGTTCAGACACAGTATAAATGCCTACTATAGCACCTCGCAAGAAATAACCGGCAAGTCTTTTTATTTAAGTGGCTCGTATGGTTTTCAAGAGAACACCATAATAACCAATCAAACTCTTGATAATACGGGCCGATCGGTTATACAATATCAAAATCTTAGGGATAAGAGTCCAATGAATTATAGCCTATACACGCAGATCAGCCGCAAATATGGCATTGTTTCCACAGGCTTAACCTTGTCAACATCAGGATCTAAGTCATACACCTACACCAACAGCGTATTAAACGAGTCGACAAACGCATCGTACTCCGCAAGCGCGAATATTTATGTTGCAAAACCCAAAAAGTTTTCTTTCTCCATACAGGCCGGACCAAGCTACTCTGTTATCAAACAATCATTACAGACGCTTAACAGCTATAACTCAGCAGGTTTTTACGGGTATTCTTACTTAGCAGTTTATTTGCCGGGTAAGTTTCAGTTAAGCGGCGACTTTAATTACAATTACCAGGCCGCTATCAGAGATGCACCTGCGGTACATCGCCCTATATTAAACGCATCGCTTAACAAAGCATTCCTTAAAGGTGAGAATTTAAAACTAGCCATTACCGGCAACAACCTGTTTAATCGCGACCTGAACAGTAGAAACGCAACAACTTCGGGTTTTATACAATATAACTACGCCAGCATACGCAGGTACTTTATGGTATCGTTATCATGGGATTTTACAAAATTCGGCACAACAGCAGCCGCAACAAACTAATAAATATTATGAAGAAGATCTTTATCATCCTCAGCTGCATAGTTTTAACAAGCAATATGTTATTGGCCCAGGGGACAAGAATGATAACCAGCGGCATTATTGAATATGAAAGAAAGGTGAATATGCATGCCATTACCAAAGGACAATTGGGCAATCCGCCTGAGCAAAGCAGGCTCCAGGAAATTGATAATTTTAAAAAAACGACGCCACAATTTAAGTCGTTCTACAGTACCCTCGTGTTTAGCGATAACAAGAGCCTGTTTACCCCTACACCCGCCGGCAACTACCCTAACATGTACAGAAACCCAATGGGTATACAGTTAAACACGGTATATGCCGACCTAAACACCAACACCCTTGTGGCACAAAAAGAGATCTACGGCGACCAGTTTTTGGTGAAGGACAGCACCCGTAAAATAACCTGGCGGTTAACCGGCGAAACGCAGGAAATTGCGGGGTACACCTGCCGCAGGGCAAACGGCGTAATACTCGACTCAATTTATCTGGTAGCTTTTTACACGGATAAGATCTGGTTTAGCGGGGGCCCGGAATCGTTCACCGGCCTGCCCGGCATGATATTAAAACTGGCCATTCCGCATGAAAATATAATCTGGACGGCTACAAAGGTTACGGATCAGATTGTATCTCCGGGGGTTGTCATCCCTCCAAAAAAAGGCACCAGCATTACGCCGAAGCAATTGTTTGACAAACTTAAGGCACACGTGCAGGGATGGGGCCCTGTTGGCTTTTATGAGATGAAAGCGTTCATGCTTTAGCTTCCGTTTGAACTCAAATAGCTATCTTAGCGACCGATGAAAAAGTCGCCTATAGATAAGCTGATCCACCCTGTTAACCGCTTTATTCACTTAGAGTACACCAGCGGCATTGTGCTTTTTTTAGGCGTGGTGATAGCGCTGATCTGGGTAAACTCCCCTTTTAGCGAAAGTTATCATCATATCTGGGAAATTGAGTTTTCCTTCGGATTTAATAACGACGTATTAAGCCACCCGCTTCATTTATGGATAAACGATGGCTTAATGGCCATCTTCTTTTTCGTGATAGGACTGGAGCTGAAGCGAGAATTTATCGCGGGTGAATTATCGACCTTAAGCAAGGCCTCCCTCCCTATGGTTGCCGCGCTGGGTGGCATGCTGGTTCCTGCTGCAATTTATACGGCATTTAACCACGGCACCGCAGCCGAACACGGCTGGGGCATACCTATGGCTACTGATATTGCCTTCGCGCTTGCCCTGCTCTCTATCGCCGGGAAACATATACCGTCCTCAATAAAAGTTTTCCTATCAGCACTTGCCGTGGCCGATGACCTGGGAGCGGTTTTGGTGATCGCATTCTTTTACAGCTCTGGTATTGTTTGGTTACCCTTGATTATCGGCGGGGGATTTTTAGTGATCCTCGCTATTGGTAACATCCTCGGCATCCGTAGTTCCGCTTTTTATTTATTGATCGGTTTTGGGGTATGGGTTGGCTTCCTGCTATCAGGCGTGCACCCTACCATTGCAGGTGTGTTGGTTGCGTTTACTATTCCGGCCCGTACTAAGATCAACGAAAAACAATATTCAGACAAGCTTAATCAACTTTCTGCGGAGTTTGATGAGGAGATACCCAATTGCAGCTCGCTTACCACACCAAAACAGCACCATACCATTGAGCAGATTAAAGCGCTAAGTCTGGCCGCGCAAACGCCATTACAAAAAATTGAAACCACGCTTCATCCATGGGTGGCTTTTGTAATAATGCCCTTGTTTGCACTGGCAAATGCGGGGATTGTCATTGGATCTGATTTTTTCTCTTTACTCGTCAACCCGGTAAGTATTGGTGTATCCTTAGGTTTGGTAATTGGGAAATTTATAGGTGTGTTGCTGTTCACCTGGATAATGGTGAAAACCCGGTTAACTACACTGCCCGAAGGCGCTACATGGAAGCATATAATGGGAGTGGCCTTACTGGCAGGTATTGGTTTTACCATGTCGTTATTTGTGTCTGCGCTTGCTTTTGATCAGGCTCAAATGATAGATCAGGCTAAATATGGCATCCTGTTAGCTTCGCTTATTGCGGGAATATTGGGGATTATTGTATTAAAGGCCCAACGAAAACGAGCTAAGGCGTGATGGGGGAAATTATTCTAATCGTTGGTTCTTCTGTTCTTTAACCAGTACCAAGCCAGGTTAAAGGCTATTACCGCATGATTAAATACCGTAGGCAATAATCCATAATGTTTTTTCATGATGTCAAATCGCTCCATTAAACTTTGTTTGTGCTTTTGTTTTGACATCCCCCCGACTTTATAGCGTGCCACATAAGCGTGAACATTCACTATTTTTTTTGCCTTTTTTGCAGCGCGTAATATCCAGTCTATGTCGGCGCTTAACTGGTATTTGGGATCATAAAGTTCAACAAGTGAGCGCTTGATATAGATAGCCTGGTGACTTATACTCATACCATATTTAAAGTCTTTCCAGGTAAAGCTTTCAGGCGCGGCATGGCGTCGGCGGCCCAGATTGTTGCCGTCCTCGTCCATCATTTCTGTTTCACCATAATAAATATCAGCGTCCTCTGCAGAAGCAAATACATGCGCTACAGTATCATTTGAATAGAAGCCATCCCCAGAGTTCATAAATATAATATAATCGCCCGTGGCGGCTTTAATGCCCTTATTCATGGCATCGTAGATGCCATTGTCTTTCTCGCTGATGAGTATAGCCAGTTTATCTTGATAACGTTCAATTACCTGCAGCGTTCCATCTGTTGATCTGCCGTCGATAACAATGTACTCAATACCCGCATAAGTTTGATTGAGCACCGAAAGCATAGTCCGCTCAATGTCGGCCACGTTGTTATAAACGACCGTAATAACAGAAAGAACGGGTTGGGCTTTTTTACTCATGATTTAAAACAGAGCGGTAAAGTTCGATATATTGGTTGGCTACTTTATTATTTGTGTAGTTGTCCAGCACTTTTTGGCGCGCGTTTGCGGCTAATTTAGCGGTATCTGCAACGTAAAGTATTTCGACTATTCCATCGACTATACCCTGCGCTGATGCTAAGTCGGCTAAATACCCATTCTGCAAATGATCTACCATTTCGGGTATACCACCTGTATTGAAAGCTACTACCGGTGTACCGCAAGCCATGGCCTCCATCACAGTATTGGGCAGGTTATCTTCTAATGATGTCGTCACAAATACATCAGCAAGGCTGTAAACTTCCGCCAATTCATTTTCACTCGTTATAATATTTAACTGATGCACCGGAAAAGGCAGAGTGGTAACATCAAAGTGTTTGTTCTTACCGAAGATCACTACTTCAACATCGGAAGTATCCCCGGCACTTTGCTTTAAAAGATTTAGCGCTTCTACCAGGTATCTTATACCCTTACGCTTATCA
>CAMLFI010000021.1 GCA_946479225.1 uncultured Mucilaginibacter sp.
CAAAGTAACAATTTGTTTTTCTTATTGTCAATAGTTTGCACGAATATTTTTGCTCTTTGTTTTGTTAGCCCTGCCGAAACGTTTTTTTTACCTGCAAACAACATTTTTTTATTTAAACTTGTGCGGCAATGGTATAACCAACAAAATGAACGAAGATTTTTACCGGCAAATTTTAGATAAACAACAGCAAGCCGCAGCTTTACCCTCTAATAAAGAGATAACTGCCTGGGGCTTGCAGGTTATCCGTTTGCTGTACCCGGAGCAGTCAAAAAAGGTGTTTTTTACCCTGCCGCAATTACAGGAAGAGTTTGACAGGTTAAAAAACGAGCTCTGCCATATAATGGATGCCACGCGCGAATGCAGCGACTGCGATAACAACAAAGTGGCCCAGGCTTTTTTTGATGGGTTACCCGCTCTTTACAACATTTTAAATACAGATATACAGGCCATTTTTAACGGCGACCCCGCTGCCCGCAGCGAATTTGAGGTGGTGCGCACCTATCCGGGTTTTTATGCAATTTCTTTTTACCGCCTGGCGCATTGCCTGGTTACATTGAATGTGCCTTTGCTACCGCGGATATTAACGGAGCATGCGCATTCAAAAACCGGGATTGATATTCACCCAGGTGCGGAAATTGGCGAGTACTTCCATATTGACCACGGCACCGGTATTGTAATTGGCGAAACCAGTGAGATAGGCAAACATGTAAAACTTTACCAGGGCGTAACGCTAGGAGCACTTAGCGTTGCTAAAAATATGGCCGATACCAAACGCCATCCAACGGTTGAAGATAACGTGGTGATCTACTCGGGCGCTACCATATTGGGTGGTAACACCGTTATAGGGCACGACAGTGTTATTGGCGGTAACGTCTGGATAACCGCAAGCGTTGAACCGCACTCTACCGTTTATCATACCCCAATGATAAAAGTTTCTAAAAACACCGAAAAAACAGAATAATATGGCAGGAATGCTTGATCTGATAGGCAACACGCCGTTGGTGGAGATCACCCGGCTTAACCCTAACCCCAAAGTAAAACTTTTTGGAAAGCTGGAAGGCAACAATCCCGGCGGAAGCGTTAAGGACCGTGCCGCTTACAACATGATAAAGAACGCGCTTGAGCGCGGCGACATAAAAAAAGGCACTAAACTAATTGAAGCCACCAGTGGTAACACAGGCATTGCTTTGGCTATGATAGCCGGTTTGTATGGTATTGAAATAGAATTGGTCCTGCCATCAAACTCAACCCGCGAGCGTACGCTTACCATGGAAGCATTTGGCGCAAAGGTTACGTTGTTAGAAGGAATTGAAGCCTGCCGCGATTATGCGGAAGCAAAAGGCGTTACGGGCGAGTATTTTTTACTGAACCAGTTTGCCAATGCTGATAACTACATGGCCCATTACCATACTACCGGACCGGAAATATGGCGCGATACCAACCAGGGCATTACGCATTTTGTAAGCGCAATGGGTACTACCGGTACCATAATGGGTTGCTCTAAGTTTTTAAAGGAAGTTAACCCGGATATACAAATTGTAGGTTGCCAGCCAACCGAAGGGTCGTCCATTCCCGGAATACGCCGCTGGCCCGAAGAATATCTACCTAAGATATTTGACCCAAGTCGTGTCGATAGGGTAATGGATATAGCAGAAGCTGACGCTGTACAAATGACCCGTAAAATGGCCCGCGAAGAAGGCGTTTTTGCAGGTATGAGCAGTGGCGGGGCACTATCAGCTGCAATTAAACTCGCCGAAGAATTAGAAGAAGGCGTTATCGTTTTTATTTGCTGCGATCGTGGGGACAGGTATTTGAGTAGTGAGTTGTTTGGGTAGAGTTTGCGTGATTAAATTATTGCTTCGGTAGTTAAAGCGCCTCGTCTATCGCTTGGTGAGGCCTTAGCGCGCTTGGCTTGCCCCGCTCATTCGCCGCGGAGGCTGTTACTTTTGGCTTGATCCAAAAGTAACCAAAAGATCAAGCCAAGCTGATCGCTGCCACCACACAGGCCAGACTCCCGGCCGCGCACCTTGGCAGGCCTTTGCGCTTCTTTTATTTTTGCAATATTTATTTTTTTTGGAACGGAATTCGTCAGCCGCGCAGCTTCGGAAAAGAGCAGGTAAAACTGCTGGACGGTGTGTGGGCAGGGGCATAGTAATTTTTTGCTGAAGCGCAGGCCTTGGGCGAGCGACAGCGGGGCAAAATTTTACAGCCCGTGGTTTTAACTGAGCGTGGGCAAAGGCCTTGTGCGAAAAGAAGCATCGTGGCGGACTTGATTTTTGTTTCTTTTTATCAAGAAAAAGAAAAAAGGCCTCCGCGGCCCTAGCGGGGCAAGCCAAGCGGGATGGACTCGCCAGGGAGAGTAATCTTGCACTTCCTATCGTGTAGAGATTGCTTCGTACCTCGCAATGGCAAATATTTTTACCCCTTCGGTGAAGATTTTCTGTTATTCCCTTTAAAAGGTTTTCTACGATTATTGTTACCCCTGTTAGGTTTGGCTTCGTGCGAGGTTTTTGCTTCAGCGATGCTTAACAGATGCTCGGGTATTGGGTGTTCCGTAATTTTGCGCTCCATCAGCTCCTCAATACTTTTCAGCCTGCGCTCATCGCGATGGTTTACAAAAGTTATAGCGGTACCGGTAGTTTCGGCACGTGCCGTACGACCAATGCGGTGTATATAATCTTCGGCATCGCCGGGTACGTCAAAATTTACCACCAGGTCAATCCCCTCCACATCAATACCTCGCGAAAGCGCGTCGGTACCAATAATAACGGGTAGTTGGCGGTTTTTAAATTGGAGTAAGATCTCTTCGCGTTCGCGCTGCTCCAGGTCGGAGTGAAATGCTTCTACTTTTATGCCGGCTGCCTTCAATTCTTTAGCCAGTGAACGTACTATTTCCTTCCGCGAAGCGAAAACTATGGTACTCACATAATTGCCTTCCTTTAAAATATGCCTTAATAAAGGCACCTTTTGGGCATCATGCGGGCGATAGATCTGTTGATCTATACCAACAGCAGGCTGAGAAATAGCTATGTTTATCTGCTCCGGATCGTTCAATATCTTCTTAGCCAGTGTACGGATACGCCCCGGCATAGTGGCCGAGAAAAGCAAAGTCTGTCTTTCTTTAGGCAGATAGCTTATAATGCGCATAATGTCATCGCTAAAGCCCATATCCAACATGCGGTCGGCTTCGTCTAATATTAAATATTTTATCTGGTTAAGCTTTAACACGCCCGATGTAAGGTGGGCTATTAACCTGCCCGGCGTTGCTATAATAATGTTTACGTTATTTTGGATACCGCGGCGCTGCTGCTCATACACGCTGCCATCGCCGCCGCCAAATACGGCTATTGAGGTTACGCCTGTAAAATAAGCCAAACCTTCGGCCTGCTGATCTATCTGTTGGGCCAGTTCGCGCGTTGGGGTAAGTACCAAAGCTGATGTTTGGTCCATCTCGGTACGACTCAGTAATTCCATTACCGGCAGTAAAAACGATGCTGTTTTACCTGTACCTGTTTGTGCGCAGGCAATCAGGTCTTTACCTTGTAATATCGCGGGGATGGCCATCGCCTGGATGGGTGTGGCCTGGGTAAACCCCATGCTGCTGATGCCGTCTGCTAGCTGCTCGTTAAAATTAAATTCCTTAAAAGTCACTCTTTATCTGTAAAAGTGCCAAGTTAGATAAAATTAAGCGCATTCCGTTTATCGTTAGGAATGGATGTAACTCTGCAGGTGCTCAATGGTCTGCTCATGGAACAGGATGGTCTCAGTTACCACATCGTTAATAGATATAATTCCGATCTGGTTGCCGTTATCAAAAACCGGCAGATACCTTACATTTCCTTCGCTCATCAGGTGCATACATTTCTCAATGGAATCGCCGGGCGCTATAAGCGGCAGGTCGGTGCTCATTATATCGCGCACGATAGTGTGATCTGATGAGCGGCCCATCAAAACAACCTTACGAGCGTAATCCCGTTCGGTTATAAGGCCCATATAATTTCCATCTTCTGTAATAACTACTGATCCGATATTTTTATCAGCCATTAATTTTAACGCATCTAAAACGGAAGTGGAGGCATCAATGCTGATCACATTCTGCCCTTTGCGACGGAGAATATCTGCAACTTTTCTCATAAGCGGGTTTGTTTTATTGGTATACTATATTACAATAAACAATTTAAATAAAAAAGGTTTAAATCTTTTATTTTTAATTGCTTACGATAATAAGGCCCGCCTGTAAAATCACTTAATCCCTGTCGCGGCTTAGTTTGGTAATGGTTAATGGGTTTTCTGCCAGTTCTAAACCCTCTTTGCGCCTGCCGGCAATATGTATGGCGCTAAACAACGCTTCGCGGAAAGAGATCTCTGAGGCCTGGTTTTTTCCGGCGATATCATAAGCCGTACCATGGTCAGGCGAAGTGCGTACAAATTTTAATCCGGCAGTAAAGTTTACACCCGATTCAAAAGCTATCTGTTTAAAAGGAATAAGACCCTGGTCGTGGTACATGGCTAACACACCATCAAATTGCAAATAAGTCCCGTTGGCAAAGAAACCATCAGCAGGGTACGGACCAAAGGCCAGTATATCCGCTGCGCGTGCTTCTTCAATGGCGGGGATAATAATATCCTGCTCTTCGTGGCCCAATAAGCCGTTATCACCCGCGTGTGGATTAAGTCCCAGTACGGCTATTTTAGGTTTGCGGATCCAAAAATCCTGCTTTAGGCTGGAGTTCATCAGCTTAATTTTAGCCAGTATCTTTTCGGTAGAAATATTAGGAGCGATGTGCGATACAGGGATATGCCCGGTAACCACACCAACACGCAAAGTGTCGCTAACCAAAAACATCAGCGAATCAGCCGCTTCACCTTTTTCCTGCAAATATTCTGTATGACCGGGGAAATTAAAGTCCTCGCTTTGTATGGTATCTTTATTAATAGGCGCGGTAACAAGCGCTGCTATCTCGCCTGATAACAGGTCGGCAGTAGCTTTTTCCAACGACGCAAAAGCATATTTTCCGGTCTCTTTATTGGGGATGCCGGGTTCTATCTTCACTTCTTCTTCCCAGCAGGTAAGCAGATTAGCGCGCTTAGGCAGCGCCTGTGAGGCATCGGTAATAATATTAAAATTAAGCTCGGTTGCTTCAATTGCTTTTTTGTAAAAAGACGCCACCTTTATATGTCCGTAAACAATAGGAGTACAATAATTCAATATTTTGCTGTCTGCAAGTGTTTTGATGATGATCTCAAGGCCAATGCCATTTACATCACCTATGCTTATCCCTACCTTAGGTTTTTCGCTCATGTTGTTATTATAAAAATTACACCGATTTTATTTGATTACACCGATGATGGTTTTGATTTCACTAATGGAATTGCTTTAGTCTTTTAGCTTTTTGCTTAAACAGCAAATAAAAGATTTTAGTTATAGCATTCCTTGTAAAAGAACAAATATGACGTAATTTGTTCAAATATTTACACAGCACTATGTCATTAGTACGGGCGAAGAAACATTTAGGTCAGCATTTTCTTACAGATAAAAACATCGCCACAAAAATTGTGGACAGCCTGCGCCCCGAAGGAAAGTACACCCAAGTGCTTGAAGTTGGCCCCGGAATGGGCATCCTGTCAGACATATTGTTGCAGCGCGAAGGTTATGAAGTGCACCTGATAGATATTGATACTGAGTCGTACGAGTTTTTGCAGAAAAAGTATCCTGAGCTAGGCCCCCGACTTATCAATGCCGATTTTTTGGCGATGGATTTTGCTGCCGCTTTTACCGGCCCACTGGGTATTATTGGCAATTTCCCTTATAATATATCCTCGCAGATCCTTTTTAAAATACTGGATAACCGCCAACAAGTGGTTGAAGTGGTAGGCATGTTTCAGAAAGAAGTTGCCGAGCGCTGCGCCTCTAAGCCCGGCAGCAAAGAGTACGGTATTCTGAGCGTGTTTTTGCAGGCTTATTATAAGGTAGAATATCTTTTTACCGTGAAGGCAGGCGTTTTTAATCCCCCACCGAAGGTATTGTCTGCCGTTATAAGGCTAACCCGCAACAGTAATGTAGCTTTAGATTGTGATGAAAAATTGTTTTGGCAGATAGTTAAAGCTGGTTTCAATCAGCGCAGAAAAACATTGAGGAATGCGCTATCATCACTAATTAATAAAGAGAAGATGGGAGAAGATGCAACGCTTGATCTACGAGCCGAACGCTTAAGTGTTGATGATTTTGTTGGGCTTACCCAACGGATAATGGCGGCGAGGTAGCTTATTATTCAGCAAACATCTCTTTTATCTTATCCACACTAAGTGGTTTCGAGATAAAATTCTTTACCAGCGGATAGGATTTGGCTTTGTTAATGTCGTTACTGAAAACCGACGAAGAGATAATAAATATTTTGGTTTTTCCTAAAGGATCAATATTAAGGCGCCTGTATTCATCTAAAAACTCCCATCCATTCATTATAGGCATGTTGATATCCAGCAGAATAAAGTCGGGCAGCTCGTTGGGATCCCTTTTTTGTATCTGAAGCAACTCATCAATTGCAAACCTGCCGTTAAGGCACGCCGATATCTCAGTGCTCTCAATTGCCTTCTTTATTAGCTTGATAGAAATGAAGTTATTAATCTCATCATCATCAACTAACAGGATGCTTACAGGTTTACTATCGGCGCTCATACAAAGTTTATACGTAGGGATTTTAAAAAGGTTATATTCCTGTTAGTTGTATACGAAAAAAAAATTCAGATGGTTTCTATCTCAAACAAATATAGTTTTAAGTGCAATATTAAGTAGTGTCATATCAATATAATGATGAAAAAATAAAACGCAATGTAGTTGCATTTATATTATCTTTGTGCCGTGAAATCGAAAAGGCGTCATTCAAGACTTGACCACATAGGTATGACAGCGTCTACGCTTTGCGCGGTGCATTGCGCTATAGTGCCGCTGATGCTTACCTTTTTACCACTTGCCGGCTTTGGTTTTTTAACGAATCCGCTGTTTGAGTGGGGCATGATATCATTGGCTTTACTGCTGGGGGTGTCTTCAATTTTTATGGCTTATTTTCGTACACACCGCCGGGCGCTGCCGCTGTTGCTGCTTTTAGCTGGCTTTGCAATGATCATATTAGGACATATTTATCTGCTAACCTGGGCCGAGGCCATTGTGGTACCTGCAGGGGGCCTCACTATTGCACTGGCTCACTTTTTGAACTATAAATATGTTGACAAGTGCAGCACCGAGTCGCATTTTTTTCATTTAAACCACAACAGGCGGGCGGGACATATACACGATTGAAAATTCATTGTTTTTAATCCGGTGTTATTGTTAGTAAATTTGCTGCTCTGTTTATTATTCCTACAACAATGGCACATACACATAATAGTGAACAACATTTTGAGCATTTGCTAAAAAGGCATAATCTTAAACGTACCGAACCACGGTTAAGGGTACTTTCTATGCTGTCGGCAAAAAATGTGGCTACGTCGCAGCCTGATCTGGAAGGCGTTATTGGCGATGTGGACCGGGTAACTTTATACAGAATTTTAAGCGCCTTTGAAGAAAAAGGCATTATCCATAAGGTTTTTGACCTTAACGGCACGGCAAACTACGCGCTGTGTTCTTCTGACTGTGATGAGCACGATCACCGAGATGAACACCTGCATTTTAACTGCACGGCATGTAATAATGTTTACTGCCTTGATGACCATGATTTCCCCCAAATAACGCTTCCTCCAGGCTTTAAACTGGAAAGCTTTAATTTCACCGCAACCGGTTTATGCCCCAAATGCAGCTAAACCATTGTAAGTTTTTTCGGTCATATTCGTAGCCAAAGCAAACCCATTAATGCATAAACACCATACGCGCTTTAGATCAGGATTAATAAGTTTAGCGCTATTTGCAGGATATCTGTCTTTAAGTTCTTTTACTATAAATGCAGATACCACAAAAACTACATTTAAGTTTAAAACCATTGTGATTGATGCCGGGCACGGCGGAAAAGACCCAGGTGCGCACGGAGAGTTTGCGCGCGAAAAAACGGTGGCCCTATCTATCGCCAAAAAACTCCGGGAGGCGCTAAAGGCCCAGATTCCGGGTTTGAATATTGTGATGACCCGCAGCGACGATACTTTTATTGAGTTGAACCGCCGATCCCAAATAGCCAACAAAGCAAACGGAAACTTATTTATATCCATACACTGCAACTCGTCGCCCGAAAGACCGGGCCGTACCAAAGGGGTGATGTTATTGGTGTATAAGTACAGTAAGGTTGCGTACCAGGCAGAGGCAATACGCGAAAACGCTTCTATCTATCTGGAGAAAGACTATAAAGAGACATACAAAACTTACGATAGCAGCGATCCCATTAATCGCATTATTTTAAATGCTTTTCTTCAAAAATACCGCAAGTACAGCATCCTGTTTGGCGATTTGGTGAATAAAGAGTTTAAAGGCGATGGCCGGCAGAGCATAGGCGTAAAAGAGCAAGACGTTTTTGTACTAGCCCATACCGGAATGCCTGCTATTCTGGTTGAAACCGGTTTTATTAACCACCCCGAGGAAGAAAAATATCTTTCATCGGATGAAGGGCAGGACGAAATTGTGCAGGGTATCGTTCGCGCTGTTAAAACCTATAAAACCAGTACTACCGCGCAATAAAATTTTATATCTTTACTTAACGGAAATGGTGTCTTCCGATTTGAACCGCCCTAAAAAGCTGATGGCGCCTGCAAAAATTAACGCTATACATCGCCTTGCTAAAACAGGCGATCAATATTTTTTGTAGGACATGAACACTAATTTAAAATTCCCTTCTGTTTCTCTTAACACACTAAAACATATTATTCGTTGGACGGCTATTACCGCGCCCGTAGCTGTGGCTATTGGCAGCATGGTTGCCCTGTTTTTATGGCTGCTTAATTGGGCCATACATTTTAGGTTTACTCACCCCTGGTTGCTTTATGTTTTACCGCTGGCGGGTGTAGCTATATGGTTCACATATAAAAAGTGGGGTGGCGCGTCTGACAAGGGCAACAACCTGATAATGGAAGAAATACACACGCCGGGTGGCGGTGTGCCTAAACGGCTGGCACCTTTAGTGCTTGTGGCTACTGTAGTTACGCACCTTTTTGGCGGATCGGCCGGGCGCGAAGGAACTGCAGTGCAAATGGGGGGTAGTATAGCACAATTTTTCAGCAAGCAGTTTAAGTTAAATGCCACTGATACACGCATTATGCTCACCGCAGGTGTTGCAGCCGGATTTGGCGCGGTTTTCGGAACGCCTTTGGCCGGGGCCATATTTGCGCTGGAAGTACTTGCCATTGGTCGCATTCAATACGATGCCTTACTGGCCTGCCTTATCGCTGCCATTATGGGCGACCTGACGGTAAGCGCCTGGGGTATTCATCATACCGCTTACCATATTGATATTGTACCGGCAACCCAGAACGCGCTTTCGCCTTATTTCAATTTGGATATGTTGCTGCTATTAAAGATTATTGCAGCGGCAGTAATATTTGGCATTACCAGCCGGCTGTTTGCACAGGCCGTTCATGCCGTAAAAAACACTTTAAACAAATTTATTGCTCCCGAATGGCTTGTCCCTGCAATCGGCGGTGTATTAATAATAGCGCTAACATTTATTATCGGCAAACCCGATTATTTGAGCCTGGGCGTTGATGCTGAATATCCCGGTGCGGTAACTATCCCCTCCGCTTTTAGTTTATCTGGAGCCCATACCTGGAGCTGGTTATGGAAAACCATTTATACCGCAATAACCCTGGGCTCGGGCTTTAAAGGTGGCGAGGTGACTCCGCTATTTTATATTGGCGCAACTTTAGGCAATACCTTGTCCCAATTAATGGATGCGCCCGTAAGCCTTTTTGCGGCCCTGGGATTCATCGCTGTTTTTGCCGGGGCTACCAATACCCCGCTGGCTTGTACCATAATGGGCGTTGAGCTTTTTGGCGGCGAGTATGTGCTTTTCTTCGCCGTAGCCTGTTTTACTGCTTATTTTTTTAGCGGCAAATCGGGTATTTATAGAGCGCAGCTTGTAGCAGTCCCTAAGGTGCAAAGAGACGGATAATCAAAAGATTAGCCCTGCTTCTGTAAACTATTTGTGACACTAAAGGTGTTTGACAAATAAACTCCTTTCATTAGCTTTATATAATAAAAAATGTGTGCGTATTCTGAGCCAACGGGATGCGCATTTTTAGTCATAACCCTTTATTAACCAAATAGAAACCAAGATGTCAAATTTTTATCGTTCATTAAGCACGGCCCCAAAACGGCATGCAAAAACAGCAGTAATTGCATTAGCGCTGGGATCTGCCATTGTAGCTGTACAATGGATGGACCCTAAACCGAAAGCTCCGAAAACCCGGGCAGCAGCCGAAAAAGGTTTAAAAGATTATTATAAAGGTTATTTTAAAATAGGTGTAGCAGTTAACGTGCGTAACACCGGTGGCGGCGACGAAACCGAGCTGATAAAAAAAGAATTTAACAGCATAACGCCCGAGAATGATATGAAAATGATTTCGGTACACCCATCAGAACACGTGTGGAACTGGGAAAATGCCGACAAAATTGCCGACTTTGCTGTTAAAAACGGCATCAAACTACGCGGTCATAATTTATTATGGCACGCACAGGTAGGTGCATGGATGTTTAAGGATAGCATAACAGGGCAACCCGTTACAAAAGAGGTGCTTTTACAGCGCCTAAAAACCCATATCACTACTGTTGTAAAGCGCTATAAAGGCAAAATTTACGCCTGGGATGTAGTAAATGAGGCGATTGATGATAAAGAGGGTGTGTTTATGCGTAATTCGCAATGGTACCAGATAGCCGGCGACGACTTTATACCAGCAGCATTTACTTATGCGCATGCTGCCGATCCAAAGGTTGAACTATACTATAACGACTATAACGAAAGCAACCCAAGCAAAAGAGACAAAATATACCAACTGGTAAAAACCCTATTAGAGAAAAAAATCCCTATTACAGGTATAGGCTTGCAATGCCACTGGAAAATTGAGAGCCCAAGTACAGAAGATATCAGGGCCGCTTTTGCAAAATACGCGTCGTTAGGTGTGAAGTTGCAGGTTACCGAACTGGATATAACTGCCCGTCAGCAACGCCCTCGCGGGGAAACACCCGATACTGCGGCGGCTTATAGCGCAGAAATGTCTGAAAGACAAACAAAGCGTTACAAAGAGGTGTTCGAGATATTCCGCGAAAATAAAAAATATCTTAACAGTGTAACGTTCTGGAACGTGTCTGACCGCGGAAGCTGGTTAGATGGCCGCAACATGTTTGCCGGTGGCGCAGCTGCAACTGCAGCGCCTGCCGGAGCTCCACCAGCTGGCGGCCCCCCTGCGGGTGCTCCTCCTGCCGGCGGCCCTCCTGCTGCTAATCGCCCTGCCGGTGCCCCTGGTGCTGGTGGTCCTCCTGCCGGATTCGGCGGCGGCCGCGGTGGTGGCGCGAGAATTAAAGCTTACCCGCTTTTATTCGGCGTGAACCTGGAGCGCAAACCTGCTTATTTTGCAGTTGTCGATTTTAAGAAATAAACCTTTTAACTATAAACAAAAGCCCGCTTAACAAAATTAAGCGGGCTTTTGCTTTCACTGGCTTTTCTTCTTTCCTTCAATATCCGGTAACAAGCCGGTAAATATGCCGATCAAAGGCAGGAAAGCGCAAACTTTAAATACATACTCAATGCTGGTTCTGTCTGCCAGTTTACCTAACAGTGCTGAGCCCAAACCGCCCATGCCGAATGCCAGACCAAAAAACAAGCCTGCTATCATTCCAACTTTTCCCGGCACAAGCTCGGTAGCGTAAACCAATATGGCAGAAAATGCCGAGGCTAAAATCAGGCCTATAAAGCCGGAGAGCACAACTACCCAAAACAAAGAAGCGTATGGCAATATCAGCGTAAATGGCGCTACGCCTAATATGGAGATCCAGATGATGTACTTTCTGCCAAACCTGTCGCCTAAAGGGCCGCCAAACAATGTGCCTGCCGCTACCGCGCCTAAAAAAACAAACAGATAGATCTGCGATTGCTGTACGGTTACATGGAATTTATGGATAAGGAAGAACGTGTAATAGCTGGTCATGCTGGCCATGTAAAAGTATTTGGAGAATACCAGTATCAGCAGAATAAACAGCGAAAATACAACTCTTTGTTTAGATAGCACCGGGCGGGCGTCGTCTGTGCTAGCATACTTTTTGGCAACTTTCCGGGCCATGTGTACCTGGTACCATCTGGCAATACGCGAGAGTAGAAAAATGCCAACCATAGCCAGTAAACAAAACCAAATAACGTTGAACTGCCCGTGTGGCACTATAATTACCGCAGCCAATAGCGGCCCGATCGCGCTGCCGGCATTGCCACCGAGTTGGAAAATAGATTGCGCCAAGCCCTTCTTTCCGCCTGATGCTAAGTGGGCTACCCGCGACGCTTCAGGGTGGAATATGGACGAGCCGATTCCTATTAAAGCGACGGACATTAAGATATGCTCAAAGCTGTGGACCAAAGCGATCAATAGCAAGCCTGTTAACGTGAAACACATGCCAATTGCTAGGGAATAGGGTCGTGGCCGCCTGTCGGTATACGCACCGACAACCGGTTGCAGCAACGAGGCGGTTAATTGGTTGGTAAGTGTGATTAAACCTATTTGCGCGAACGTGAGGTTATATTTCGCTTTAATAAGCGGATATATTGACGGTATTAAAGATTGCAACACATCATTAATAAAATGCGCGGCGCTTATGGTGAATAGGATGGAAAATACGGTTTGCTGAATTGCCTGTTTGGCGTCAGTTTGTGTCGTATCAATATTAGTTGTAACTTTCATTAGTAAAATCAGGTTGTCTGATTATTTCATCTGACGGACTGCTAAGTTATAATTTGTGGATGAGAACTAAGAAAGGTTGAATATTCGCAAATAACAAGCAGGTGATTTTTACCTGTCGCTGATAAATGGCGGCTTTATTGAACATTTTTCTAATCAATTCATTGTAATGGGAAAGTTTTACACTGCCATAGAAGATCATCACAAGGCATTTATCGAAAAACAGAAAATGTATTTCGTAAGCTCGGCGCCGCTGGCGGCTGATGGTCATATCAATTTGTCGCCTAAAGGGCTGGATAGCTTCCGGGTGCTTAACGCTAACCGGGTAGCCTATATGGATATTATTGGCAGCGGCAACGAAACATCGGCGCATTTGTTAGAGAATGGCCGCATAACGCTTATGTTTTGAGCTTTTGACGGTCCACCGTTAATACTGCGCCTGTACGGTTCCGGCTACACGGTTTTGCCCGGCGATGCTGAATGGGAAGCGCTGGCACAGCATTTCACAATTCTGCCCCATACCCGGCAGATTATTGTGACGGATGTTACCATGGTACAAACATCCTGCGGGTTTAGCGTACCCTACTATCAACACACCGGCGAACGCGACCATGCTTATAAATGGGCCGAAAGCAAAGGGCCAGAAGGGTTGGAACAATATAAAGCGGAAAAGAATATGATCAGTTTGGATGGTTTGCGCACGGCCATGGGGTGATTTAGACTATCCGCTCACTGGCTCCAATATCCCCGTCAGCAATTCAATTCCCTCGTCAATATCCCGCACACCTTCAATACTCAGGCGCAGGGTGTTCTTTACTTCTTTTAAATTTGTTCGGCGTGGGTTACCCTGTACAAAGTTAAGTATGTTTCTAAACACCGGCGTTTCAAAGTAGATAGATTGCTGGTTAGTAATAAAGTAGCCGCGCAATACGCCTTTTTTAAGCGAGATCTTCTCAAAGCCCAAAGCCTTACCCAGCCACTGCAAACGCATGGTGTTCAACAGATCATTAACCTGCGGCGGTATCGGACCAAACCTGTCATGCAGTTGTTGTTGGAAAGCTAATAACTCTGTTTCATTCTCGAGTTTAGATAACTCCGAATATAAATTATAGCGTTCAGAAAGGCTGGTTACATACTCGTTCGGTATCAATATCTCCAGGTCGGTATCTATCTGTGTAAAGCTGATAAATGGTTTTGGCTTATCATCAGGGAACAGCCCTTTAAACTCATCGTCTTTTAGCTCTTGTATGGCTTCGTCTAATATCTTATGATACATTTCGAAACCGATCTCGGCAATAAAGCCGCTTTGCTCCGCACCTAAAAGGTTTCCGCTGCCGCGGATATCCAGATCGCGCATGGCCACGTTAAACCCACTGCCCAGATCAGAGAATTCTTCTATCGCGCTCAGGCGTTTGCGTGCCTCGTTGGTCAGGGTTGATAAAGGCGGACTTAACAAATAACAAAAAGCCTTTTTATTGCTCCTGCCCACGCGACCCCGCATTTGGTGCAGATCGCTCAAGCCAAACATGTGCGCGTGGTTTATGATGATAGTATTGGCGTTGGGAATATCCAACCCTGCTTCAATAATAGTAGTGGCTACCAGCACATCATATTCATGATTTACAAACTTGAGCATCACATCTTCCAGCGCGTCGCCTTCTAACTGCCCGTGCGCAATACCTATACGTGCTTTAGGCACCAGTTTATGGATCATGCCACCTAATTGCGGCAAATCATTTACCCGGTTATGGATAAAGAATACTTGTCCGCCGCGGTCGATTTCGTGTTCAACAGCCTCTTTTATCAG
>CAMLFI010000022.1 GCA_946479225.1 uncultured Mucilaginibacter sp.
ACGCCAAATTTCTTTTTCCAATGTGCGCCTAAAATGCAGATGGGGAATTGCGTAGTTGAAAAATATATCAGATCGAATTTTTCTCTTTTAAGTAATTGATCAACTTTTTGCTTGTAAAACCAAATAGATCGCAATGCAATGCCGCCTAAACCAAATTTTGAGGCTAAGTTTTTTGATAGTGCCTTAACTCTATGAATTTTTAGGCCGGCCGGCAAGCCTTCCATCAGCAATTCATCTTTCACCATGAACGAATACTGCTCATCTACTGCAACAACTTCTGCTTCCCAACCAAATTCAGCAAAATAAGGCAGACTCATGCGCACACGCTGCATATCTGCAGCATTTGATGGAGGAAAGAAAGGAGATATGATCAAAACCCGTTTCAAAGCGTTTCCTCTACCAATTTCAGAAATTTTTTACTTTCAGTTTCCCAGTTATATCGTTCATGCGCTAGCTTTAACGAGGCCTCTTTACAAGCAATAACCCTTTCCTGATCGTTGTGATAGTTTGAAAGGAGTGCTGCTAAAGTTTTTATATCGCCAACAGGATACGTGCTGCCAATTGCCTCATTTTGCTGCATAAAATCGGCTTGTGCAGTTGTCTGACTGGCAATTATTGTTAGCCCAGCCTGCATGTAAGTGAAAATTTTGTTTGTTAAACACAGATCGCGATTTAAAGGTGTTTTGGTTTCGAGGGCCAATCCTACATCAAATTGTGCGGCAAAGGCTATTACCTCATTAGGAGGAACAGGCTTATGAAATACTATGTTCACTTCGTTGGT
This sequence comes from uncultured Mucilaginibacter sp., assembly GCA_946479225.1. The sequence continues at coordinate 782 of CAMLFI010000022.1, forward strand.
TTTTAAATCCTCAATAAAGTTTTTGCTGAAATCAGGCAGATCACCAAGCAAATGGAGTTCAAAGTCGTCCTTATTTAAAGTTGATAGGGCTTTAACTACATCCTCTATTCCTCGGCCAACACCTATGGTTTGCGAAAACCAAAACAGCTTCAGCGGGCTGTGCACCTTAGTCAAGGTAATATTGCTTTTGTTGAACACATTCAATAAAACCACCGGTCTTAAAGATGGGAACAACTTTTTATACACCGTTGCTATTTGTGGGCTGCTCGCTGTAAAATAGTTTAGGTGTGGAATATACTTGTCTTCAACAACTGATTTTTTTACAACATTTGGGTCTTGAGGGTTATCACTTGTTTCATTTCTGTGGAAATCTTCCGCATCAAACCCACAAGGTTTTTTGTACTTCTTTGCAGCAATAACCACGGCAGGCAAAGCCCCTAGATTATGCGCGATGTAAAGGTCTGCCTTATGTTTTTTTATTTCGTGGATCAAAGCGTAAGTGGCGCGTGATAAACCTATAGCTGCCAAGGCATTATGGTTAATTGTGCTTCCTATCCTTTGTAAAACCCGACTAAGCAAATAATTAAAACCACCTTTTTGCGGAGAACCGCCAACACGAATAGCTTTCCATTTGCTGTTAGCTAAAAGTTTATCATCACAAACGGTGGCCCAATCATTCCAATAGGCATAAAATACCGTTACGTAGTACCCGGCGTCGGCCAATGCGTCCGCCTCTTTAACCAAACGTGGATTAAGTGACGGCTGACCGGATGATGCCAAAGCGATTTTATACATTCAATAAGCGTGTATTTACCAATAAAACGTTGTAAAAAACTCTAAAGTCACCTCGGCCCCACCGATATGGTTCGTAAAAACCAGATACTGTAAATCCATTGTTAGTAGTGATTTCTAATAGATCACCTATATATGTCTTATAGATGTCTGCGGGATCGAAACCAATTTCTGTGTAAATCATTTTAACGGAAGTTTGTAACAGATCCTTAAATCCTTTCAATACAGCAATTTCATGGCCTTCAACATCCATTTTTAGTATGTCAATCATACCAATGTTTTGTTGCTTACAAAAAGCTTCGCCTGTATTTATATCAACGGTTTCTGTTTCAAAAAAACGCCCATCATTTGCTTGTAATGATGACGAACCACTCGCATTGTTCTTATGGATGCTTAATTTATTTATCTCAACGCCCAAACCTTCATTTAACGCGATTATTCTGTCGTTTGCTGTATTAGATAATAATTCCTCGTAAGTTGCAACGACGGGTTCGAAGCTGTACACGGTTGCAGCAGTAAAGTGTTTAATAAAGTAATTTGCGGTTTGGCCTATATTAGCTCCAACATCTAATATTATTTTAGGATTTATTCCCGCCCTTTTTAAATCCAGGGGAAGAAATCGGCCGTTTGGTATAAATGGAACTAGATTGTAATTAGTCTGAATTGCTTTTTCCAGGCCGCGATCAAGTATTCTGCCAATTTGTAGTTTTATTTTCATGCTTGTAAATTTAAATAGCGTTGAGTTATAATTCTTACATCAAACTTGTTGGCCGCGTAAACACGACAGTTAGCACGATCTATTAAAGAAATGCTCTTAATTGCATTTTCCATTTCAGTATTATTAACCACAATAAAGCCATTAACACCATCTCTTACAACTTCGGGTACCGATCCTTTTTTAAAAGCAATAACGGGTGTTCCGCAGGCCATAGCCTCTATCATTACTATACCAAAAGGCTCATCCCACTCTATAGGAAATAAAAGCGCCTTAGCCTGTTGTAGCCACATGTTCTTTTGTATATCGTTTAAAGCCCCTACATAGGTTATTTGATCGCCGTCTATTAGTGGTTCTATCTCTGTTTCGAAGTATTGAAGATTGTCTGGCGTGTTAGGTTTATTTCCCGCTAATATCAATTTGTTACCTGTTGCTTTGGCTACTTTTATTGCCGTGTGCGCGCCCTTTATTCTATCTAAACGACCCAAAAAAATTAATGGAGCATTTGCCAGCACATTGGTATTAAGTTGATAAGATGAAAAATTGATAGCGTTATATACTGTGTTCCAGTTACCCGCAACGTTGCCGGTAGAAACGCAATAATTGCTGCATGCCGTAAATATAAGATTGCGGTTGGGCAGCGATGTTACTACAGTAATGCCATTTTTTCCAACCGGCCTGCCATAGGTCATTATCTTTTTTGTCCGTTTATTTAGTACGGGTAACAGATAAATAAGCCGTCCAAAATTATGGATCAGATCAAAATTTGTATGATTTTTACGGAGATATGTCCAGGCAAAAAAAATTTCGTTGAGTTGCTGTTTTTTTGACCTGTTGAGGTCGTTAACGCCGAATTCAACAACGTTGCCATTTATATATGAACCTGGTCCTGCTAAAAGCGTAACCTGATGGCCCAGCCTGTTGTATTCTTCAGCAAAAAGGTAAACCAAACGTTCATGTCCTCCGTATAACTGCGGCGGTACAGGAATACCCGGATCCATGATTAGCAGTATCCTCATGAGTAAACGCTTTTAATAATTTCTAACATACGCTCTCCGCTTTTTTTTAAGGATAAGTTAGCTTCAATAAAGGCGCGTGGAGCCAAGCCATCGGTTTTTACGTTTTGCCAGAACAATGGCAGTTGTGTTTCAAATTCCTTTAAGTCTTTAAATCTGGCCCCGCAGTTCTCGTCAAAAAACGGTACTGATGATGCGGGCATGTCTGTTTCGCCCCAACTGAAACGATTAGGGTCAAGGCAATAGCCTTGGTCCCATGCCAGTACCGGAACATTCATTGCCATTGCTTCACAACAGGCAAGGCCCTGACTCTCATGCTCGCATAAAAATATCATAGCATGGCATTGTTGCAGTAGAGATTGATAATCTTTCTCAGAATAATTCCCATATTTAATTTCCCTGTATGACAAACCTGCTTTATCCAGTTTTTTGAGAATATCATGTTTTAGCGAAGTGTAACCCTCATTATCCCATCTTATTTTGTCATAAATCAGGATATCAAAGTTCTTTTTTGCATTAGCTGGCTGCCATTTTTTTGTATCAATGCCTGCGGGCCATACGTCACAGTTCTCTTCGCCATAATAGGGTGCATAAACGTTTTTAGCCCATAATGAGTGCTGTAAATATTTTGAAACAGGATACTCCTTAAAAAGGTCGGGCCACTCACTCGGATGAGTCATTAAGCCTATTCCTGCTACTACGCGGTTGGCTTGTGCGTAGCCCTGTAAACTATATTTGCCAACGCCTAAAACTACCACTGGTTCGTCTGGTTCAATATTTTTAAAAGCTTTGTTAACTGTGTATTTAACGTTTAGCTCATCAAAGCTCCTGCACAAATTAATAAACACCCTTTCAACACCTCCGATCTTTCGCTTGCCTGATATTTTCCGTAGCACATCCAATAGGTATCTGTCGCCCGGAAATATTTTGTATCCTTTGGGAGGAAGGCGAAAATATAAGTTTACAGTTTTCAAATTACTTTAATGCCCGTATGATTTTATTAAGCGATTGTGGAACGGAATGATCTGTTAATGCCCTTTTTTGGCCGGAAGAACGAAGGGTTTTTCTAAGTGAACTGTTCTTTTTCAATTCATCTGCCTTTTCTATCAGGTCATCCGCGTCTTTATAAGCCGCTATCTCCTTTCCAATATCGTACAACTCCTCTAATCCCTCGGTATATTCTGTGAGGTAACAAGCCCCCAACATAGGCGCTTCAATATCACGCAGACGGGAATAGCTATCAGGCCTGTTTAACGGAAAGCGGAAAGAGGGATAGCGGTTAACGCCAACAGTTATCATGCTTTCGGCTGTTAATTTGTTATAAGTATCAAAATCTAACAGACCTTGCACCTTTGATAATAAAACTTCGCTTAGCGCTATATCAGCGTTGCGTTGCGCTATTTTATGCTTGTAAGCCATTAATCCTTGCTGGCCGATGAATTTGAATTGGTTGATGAGTTTTGTTGTAGCAGAATTTTTAGAAGATGCTGGTAGCTGTAATGCGGCATTATTGTCCCAGCCGGCTCCATATATGTTCAAATCAAGGTCGGGGTATATCTTCAATACCTGCTCGAAAAGACGACTTCGCTGCACATCTTTGGATCCGACAAAGGTTATTTGTTGATTCAGTTCGCCGCAAGGATTCCGTAATTCGGGTGCTATCCACATGGGCATAGGCGCATTAATAAACGGATATCCTGCTCTTTGGTACATTTTAACAGCCTTATATTCCGGAACCCAGTTAAGATCAAATACACCAAACTGAGCGGGTGGGGTTTTAAATTCCCTTACATTATCGCAAAAAAAGTTAACACAGGGTGTGCCCATTCTTTTTATCTCCCGTATCGCGCTTGTATCAATTTGTTCGGGATATAAATAACTTAAGAATAGATCAGCGGGCTGCTCCTTAAGGCGCTTCACTGTTTTACTCCACGCTTCTTCCTTCCATGTTACCACGTCCGATTTGCTTTGTGGCACCAACCCTTTGGCCCAATCAACGTAAGGATGCTCTTCCCATTCGTATCCCGCTTCCTCAATTCCGTTTTTTATATAATATTGCCAAAAATCGTAGGCAGGTATAGGATGTTTTTTATGAGATTGAAGGAAAGAAAGGAAAATTTTCATCCAATAGTTTTATAGAACAGCTTTTTAATTTTAGGTTGATAAACGTTGCCTAATGGTGCCTGCAGTCGGTTTGCAAAAAAGCGGGAGAAGAGGTCGGTAGAATATTCCGCTACCTTATTCAATTATTTTTTCCTCCCTGTCGCTTCCTGCAATTAAGCCTTCTATGTTTAGCTCATTTAAAAATGACACACGATATTGTGAGCGCTTTAAAACATTTGCGGCAGCAAACTCGATTGAAATATTTAGAGGCTTGTGGTGTGTGCCAAACATGGTTTTAACCTTATAAATTAAGCTACGTAAGCCAACTATACGCTCCGGATAAGCAAATACTTCCCTAAAAGCAGCGTTTAAAAAACCTTCAAATAAAGCTGAATTTTTTATCCAATAGCCTCGTGTAGAGATGGTTCCGGTTTTTTTGGGAAAGTGGTACCCTTTAACAGCTAAATCAACAAACTCGGGTTTTTTGAATGCGGCATTTGCGTAATATCTTCCACTTATCTTAAATATGGGTTGATCAACGGGAAGATTTTGACATATATAAAGCAGCATTAATAGCTCATTAACACCTTTGTTATTAAACTGATACTGGTTTATGTGAAATATGTGCACCCGGCTATAGTCTTTTAATAATAGCCGCAGACCATCTGCATCCAATTCAGGAGAGTTGTCAACCAGATAAATTTCATCGAAACCTGCTTGTTGTAAGCTTTGCAAGGTAGCTATGGTTTGGTCAACACGTTGTATAAAAGAATAATAGCTTTTGTTCTCAGCCGGTTTAATGGTGGATGTTACTACAGCTATCATCTAATTAGTAATTGTAAGAGCCTGGCTATTTTCCAACCAAACAGCCGTGCTGTTAAGGTGCCTGCCTTTGTGCCGAATATGGGTTGAAATTTAAAATTGATATTAAGTGCGCTTATCTCTTCGTCTATTAAGGAGGTAATAGCTCCACCGTTAGGATAGAGCTTAAATTTTATTTCACTTAAGCTGCGTGCGTAAGCAGTTTTAAGGTTTGACGATTGATCGAAACGCGATAGGTGCATATATCTTAGCTGCAATGATTTTACCTGAGAAAGTATACTTTTTTGATCTTTTAACGATGATAGATTGATATTACTTCGCACATGTTTTCTGTAAAAGTTTTTTCCATCGGTTTTAATTATACCATCGGAGTTTAACAATACACGCGTAAAATACTCGCCATCGTCGTCTACTGTTAGTTCTTCGTTCCATGGTCCTGCTTTTTCCAGAACATGGCGGGGGCAAAGCCATGCATTTGGTTGCACCATTGAACCGTTTTCTTTATACCCTCCCCATAAGTTAATTAAAAAGTGTAATGGGTCACTATTTACTAAAAACGCATCGTCATAAGTTGAGATATTTCCATGCAGATGATTTTCACCGTCATAAAAAGGTATTGTACTGCAAACAGCTAACATGTTGGGGTTGTTTTGAAGCGCTTGTACCTGTAGTTCAATTTTGTCGGGGCTTAATAGGTCATCAGCATCCAAAAATTGTATGTATTCGCCCCTGGCTTCATGTAAACCCCAGTTGCGTGCGCTACTTGCACCGCCATTTAGTTGACTGATAACCTGAATATTGTCTGTACGGTAGTAATTGGCAATATTTAAAGAACCATCTGTAGAACCATCGTCAACTATAATTATTTCTATTGCAGGCCAGGTTTGCGCAATAATCGATTCAATGCAGTCTGCCAGATATTGGGCGGCGTTATAAACGGGGATTATTACAGATACTAACGAAATATTCAATTTTTGCGTAAGTTGGGTTTAAAGAGCCCGATAAGTTTTTCTCTTAACCAAACCGAGGTGTAAGGACTAATCATTGTCATCCATTTAAATATAGATGACCCTTGGGGTGAATAACGGTAACCCAGCTTTTTACTAAGTAAAAGGCTTTTTTGCACATACATCCAATCTTGCAAAGCGGCTAATATAGCCGCACAGTGCCAAAGCTGCATAGATAATTCAATGGCATATACATGGCCGTGAGTTTCTGCAGTTTTTTCTATAACATGGTAATTGGCCCGGGCACATTTTAGCTGATTTGATGCCGACATACTTTTGGCATGCCGATAGTTTATACAGGTTATTTCATGAAGATAGTCAAATTTTAAATTGTTTTTGGCCAGGCGTTGGTGTACTGCATTGTCCTCGTTATACAGCACATTTTCATCTAAATCAAAGCCTCCGGCTTTCAAAAATGGCTGCCGTTTGTATACTGCAAAATTTACTACTTTATGGTTGATGGTATATTTCAACGGATCATCATGAAGGGCGTTTACATCATGATTGGCCCGACCAAGCAGATTTCCGCTTTCAGCATCAACGTAGTTAAAGTTTAAAAGTAAAATCTGATATATATCGCCGAAGTTGTTTATCCAATTATGGATATGTGTGGTAAACATAGGCAACAAATCGTCGTCGGCATCATGAAAATGAATCCATTCGCAATTAGTTAAAGCCGCTAATTTGTTTTTACCCCATGAACAACCGCGGTTAATGTCGCCATTAATAACTTTGGCGCCAAATTTTTCGGCAACGGTTACAGTATCATCTGTGCTGCAATCATTGTATACCAATATCTCATCAAAAAGAATGACCTGTTTTTTGGCAGAGGATAACAATTGCGGTAAAAATTTCCCGGCATTATAAGCCGGTATGCAAAGTGCCAGCGTGCTCATTCTTTGCCGATAATTTTGATCAGAGTCCTTTTTAAAAAATAGTATGATATCTTTTTAAGGGGTTGTGAATCCAATATTTCATCAATTTTATGTTCAGCGTCTTCGGGCGAATATGCTGAGACCAGATATGAATTAGGCAACTGCTTTTTGAAGCTCCTTAGTACTTCGTTATATTGTTCTATATTTTGCGGGATTATGTTTTCAGCAGAGAGCTTTTTTATAGTTTCAACTGCTGATCGAGCCATTTTTGTATATTCTGCCTCGGTTATGGTAGTCATATTTTTCAGGCACTCAGCCAACCTATCAATGTTATCCGCAGGGTATTTTAACCCATTTTTGCCATGTTCTATTATTTCAGATACACCGGCTCCGTCTGAGCAAATAACCGGCGTTCCTGCTGCTAAAAATTCAAGGCACGTAAAATTGTACATATCCCAGGTTGAAGAGACGATCCCGAATTTCGCTTTCTGCTGCAATTGTCTGATAATGCTGTTAGCGACCGGCTTTTGCGGAAGAATAACCTTATTCCAGATTTTCGGAAAAGTCTTGCTTAAATATTGATCCGTGCTTTCGGTTTTGGTATAAGGCATGTCTCTCCCAAACCATTTAATTGCTGGCCTGTGTCCTTCATCAATTAGTTCCGTTGCTTTACACAACTCAACAGGTCCTTTCCATCGTTGTATCCGTGCCGTTACTAATCCAATATTTTCGCGCTCTGCCATTGGCAATGGCTGTTGCTGCGCAGAAGCAAAAAAAACCGGATTTATTTTTACCGTTTTTCTGCTATTAAGCAAATTATCCCAGAATAATTTATTTGCGTCGCTATGGGTTATAAGGCCATCGCATAAAGGCAGTAGTAATAATTCGATTTGTTTTATAAACGCGTCGCTAAAGGTGTTTTGAGCTTTATCTTCATAAAACGATATTTGGCCTATGCTGCCATGTAATCGAGTGATAACCGGCCTTTTGTGATTAATAATCCATGGAACAAACCCTAATGCAAAATCTGTGCATTCAATTATATCAAATCCCTCACCTTCATTAGTCTGTTGGTACATTGCCCAGGCGGCCGCCAAATTATTTTTTAATTCCGGGTTGATGTTAAACCTGGTAAACTTGCTTAATGCCGACAGGTATAAATAAGGTTTAAGGCTTTCAATTTCCACACCATCAATTTCAAAACTGCTGTTATCTGAAAAATAACCGCTTCCTACTATCACTTTAATTTGTTGGCAATAGGGCCGTAATGCTTTTATGTAATTAATGTAATAGGTTGAAATGCCACCACCGGAATGGGGGTAATACTCAGGAAGTATGAACAGGATTTTCAAGTATGAATCTTTTTAAATTGTTATTCAAAACATCTGGGTTACGCGTTTTGTGCAAAAAATTTCGCAATGTCGCCACTATTTGAGGGGAATGCTTTTTAAAAAAAATATTGAAGATGTCCTTTAAAAAATGTTCTGCCCCTAGGCTTAAAAACACATCTTTGACACTTTGAGGATACGAATCGGGTGGTAAGCCAACAGGAATACAACCCGCATAGGCGCACTCGTTGAATTTTAAAAGCTCCAGATGAAATTTTGTTGGACACATCAACATATATTTATAACCTGAAAGATGATCTATAAAATTTTTGTCTGTGATATTATGACCATATTTTTGGCCAGGCCTTAGGTCAATATATCCCGGGTGTTTTAAAATTGAAAAGAATATAAACCTGGTAAATGATCGGGTTACCTTTTTCCATATTTCATACCTGTATGGATAGATGACGGAGTTTATAGATCCAGCTATAATTATTTTATTCTTTCTTTCTCTTTTGAATATTATTTCCTTTTGTTGGAGATAGGGGTAGGGAAGGTGGATAAACCTGTTTACAAATTGATCTTTCAATTTGCGGGTAAGTTCTTGTGCTGTATAAACAGATAGAAGATACGTATTCCTTGCCGTAGACATTTCTGACAAAAACCGGTAATAATAATGATCAGTATTTTCAATATATGGATCAACTATTTTAAGCAGAAAAGTAAGGTGTGCATTTTCTGCTATAATGTTTTTCAGCAATGGTAAATCAGACTCTTCTATCCTGTTATCAACCACAAAAGCGGTATCACTATTTAAATCTTTAAGGTCGCTTAATTTCAAATAATTCCAATTCATGGCTGTTGCATAACCAGTACCGGCATCATCACAAATTAAGTTTGAATAATTAAAAGTGTCTGACAGTAGATAAACTAATTTCACTTTATAGGGAGGCTTTTCTTAATGATTTTTTCAAACTCACCATAAATTAAGAATCGTCTTAAAAAGTATAAAAGCCTTGAATTTAACGGAGCTATTGCTAATAAGTGGATCAAATATTTAAGTTGGAGCGATTTGTTGTAATTCAAAATATACAGCGTGTTCAGAAAAGTTTCGGTGTTTTTAATCTCTACTGCTAAAACTTCTCTTTCTGTTAATCCGTTGTGTTGGGGCAATATTTTGTCCCATTTCTTAGTGACTTTAAGCTGGTTTTGTACCCATGCAATGGTATTGCCTCCGTATGAAAAATGTTCCATCAGTATATCATATACTACAACTACTTTTCCGTTAGCAGCCTGCCCCAGCGAGTAATCTAAGTCGTACGCATGAAAACCTTTTAATAACTTCTCATCAAAATTATAGACTTCATGATTGCTTTTGGTTGTGGCTAAAAACATGCCATCCAGTATCTTAACTTCGCTTAAAGTTTCGTTATGCGGGTTTTGGTAGTAATGCTCGGTAGTGTTATGCCTGGTGCGTTGTAATTGATTAATGCGGTTAAATTTATTTTCGGCAACATATACCCCGGATGGGGCCTTGGTTTTAATAACACAACCTAATATTCCAATTAATGCAATGTCCGAGTTAGTAAAGTGATTGATCAAATTTGCGCCCCAACCTTCGGTTTTAAACAAAATGTCTTCGTGAACAAAACATAAGTAGGGGTATTTCGCCTGTTTAGCGCCTAAATTATATGCTTCGGCGAGTGAATATTTATTTTGACCATTGTCAATTTTTATGATCTCAAAATCAACACCGATTGTTTGTTTCACGCTTTCGGAAAAATTTACAAATACGGGGTGTTTAACTGAACATACAATCAGAGAAATCATCAGGGTCTCTCCGAAAATCTATTGTTTATTTTAAATGCTTTTACCAAATATTTTAAAGCTGTTCTTGCGTACGAGCGCTGATCATTTTTATAAAAAAGTCTGAAGTCGTTTAGCTTTTTGATATGCTCGCGGTAATGATCAATGTGCTTAATTATCATATAATTCTTCACAGCCTTTGTGTTTTCAACTGAAACCTCAGAGATCATGGATAATGTTCTTATTCTGTAATCGAATAGCTCGTCGTTTATGAATTTGAACGTGAGACCTTTTATATGACAGTGTAACCAAAACTCCCAGTCTTCATTTCCCTGGTACGGCATAATCTCATCGTACCCACCCACTTGTTCCCAAACAGATCTTCGGTACACGGCGCATGCATCAATGTAATTAACTACAAACAACTTGTCACCATCAAATTCGTGGGTCTCAAATCGCCTTTCCGCAATATTCTCACCAAAGAAGGTAGGTTTGGCGTAAACGATATCACATACTCCACTTTCTAATAAGGCAACGGATTTTTTTAAATAGTCTTCCCGAATTTTATTGTCAGCGTCTAAAGGTAATATGTATTCGCCAATAGCTTGTCGGATGCCTGCATTACGCGAATAAGCTAAGCCTCGGTTAGAGTGGGATAACACTTTTAAGCCTTTTTGCCGATATGTTTGTAGCAGTTCTAATGTAAAATCATCTGTAGAACCATCATCGACTATTATCAATTCCAATCCAAGATGCATACAAGCTAAAACGCTTTCAACAGCATCAGTTAAATAAGCCCCATCATTATAGCATGGTATTATAACTGATAATTTCATGCTTCAGTTTTTTTTGCAACTATCACATAATTCAGGGTGTTAGTATAATCGGTGGCTTTGCCGTCCATATACAAAAAGAAGTTGTTTATTCCTTTTATACCGCCAATGCATTTTATAAACCCCCTTACCAGTTTCCCTTTTATGCCTCTTATATAATATACCTGTGGATACAAAGCATGCAGAAAAGCCTGACCAGCTACAGCCCATTTTCCACCATTAGCTTCTATTGATACTATGGAGAATCCGGCTTTTTCTAATATGTATTTAAAACCATGCTTCGTAAAACGAAAAAAATCATAAGGTTCTTCGTGCAACGGCCAATATAACGGGCCGCTCAATATAAACTTTCCGCCGGGTTTTAATAACCTGAAAGCCTCATTTACCAAGCCTTGATGATCTTCTACATGTTCAATGGTTTGCGTAGATATAACGGTGTCAAACATATTGCTGCCTAAAGGTATATTGTTTGCAGGGCACAAAATATCTACACAATTTTCGCTTGATTGAATAATATCGCAGCCTGTATACGCGGTTATATGCCGTTCAACCCTATTTTTATAGGGTTTGTTACCGCAGCCAATATCAAGCAAATTGCCGGCGGCGTTATTATCCAAAGCCTTAAACAAATGCTGATGGTAAGACGCATAATGTAAATAATATACGTCATGTTTACTGATTTCGGTAGATTTTAAGCGCCTTATATTTTCTTCTCTCATTACACGTTTGCCCTTAGGTTATATCTTCCCACTTAAATTCTGGTGTGTATATGCAAACATCTTTTTGCCAACCCCATTCAATTATCTTATTGGGCATTTTTACTTCAAACTCACAAATTCTGTCTATCTGCTCAAATTTTGTTCTTCCTCTGGTTTCGGCCAAATGTACTATTAGGTAGTACGTATTCGCGTAAAGCTGACATGCCGGTATTTTGCATGTCATGCGGTTTGTTCCCGTCTTCTTTAAAATGTTTTCATCCACATCAAAAGCATAGGTGTATACAACCGGAACATCATTCTCATTCACAATTTGCAACGAAAGAGCCATGCCTTCAATCACAGTTGGCATGTTAACATCAATAACTATTGCCAGATCTTCGCCGTTTAGGTGTGTACCATCCGGTTCAGATACTTTTACCTCCACACGGGTTATATTAGGTTTATCAATATCAGCTTTTGCGCTGTATATTCCTTTTTCTCTTACATTACCCGTTAAATAATGCTTTATAGCTTTAGGCGTCGTGTCGTAAATATCTATTTCGCCATTATTAAGGTAAATTGATGTGGTTGTTAATGTTGATACGGCATCCATGTTATGCGATACAAATAACACTGTTCTTCCTTGCCCCTTGCTAATATCACCCATTTTACCCAGGCATTTTTTTTGGAATTCAGCATCGCCAACAGCCAGTACCTCATCTACTATCAATATTTCTGATTCAAGATGAGCAGCTACGGCAAATGCAAGGCGAACATACATGCCCGATGAATAGCGTTTTACCGGGGTATCTATATAGCGTTCAACACCCGAAAAGTTTACTATTTCATCAAACTTGCGCTTTATCTCGGCTTTGCGCATGCCTAATATGGCACCGTTCAGAAATATGTTTTCCCTTCCCGTTAACTCCGGGTGAAAGCCGGTACCCACCTCTAATAAGCTGGCAATGCGCCCCTTTATTTTTATTGATCCGGTGGTAGGAGAGGTAACCCTGCTCAGTAACTTTAACAGGGTGCTTTTGCCAGCACCGTTACGACCGATAATTCCTACAGCGTCTCCCTGTTCAACTTCGAAGTTTAGATCCTTTAGGCTCCAAACCATATTACTTGTACCCTTTACGGAACGGTCATTGGTTTCGCCTATCTTCAGGAAGGGATCTTCCTTACCTCTCAACCTGGCCCACGTACGTTCAATGTCACGCGAAACGGTGCCGGTACCAAAATCGCCCAATTGATAGGCTTTCGAAAGATTTTCTACCTTTATTACTTTAGCCATTAAACAGTATCAACAAAAGATTTTTCTACCTTATTAAAAACTATCATACCCAGCAGAAGAATTACCAGGGTTATAAAACTGCTATACCCTAATAGTTCCCAACTGAATGTTCCTTTACCAAAAAAACCATACCTCAGGGTTTCAATAATAGCGGTAATGGGATTGAATTTAATTAGCCAACTGTATGCAGGGTACTTGTATATCACTGCCGACAGGGGATATATCACCGTTGTTGTATACATAAGCAAGGGCACGCCAAATGATACTACGAACGCCAGGTCGCGATATTT
>CAMLFI010000023.1 GCA_946479225.1 uncultured Mucilaginibacter sp.
TTTCGGTACGCATATCCAGGCCATTTGCTGCAACAAATGCATTGCTCAATTTTGGCATTGTCTTATTTACCCGGTTTCGAACAACATTTAATGATTTATCCAGATCTGCATCTGTAATTGTTCCATTTCTTTCAAAAACTGCTTCGGCATAATTCAATAGCACTTCGGCATAACGCAATATGCGTTGGTTGTTGCCACCTGGATGGAAACCCGCAGCAGCAGCGCTTTCTTTGTAAATAAGCATAAATTTACGCCAAGCTGTTTTAATAGTAACGCCATGTACTGTTGAGCTGTTACCATTTTGGTCAGCCGCCACTAAGGTGCTTGCACCGTTGTTGTAAGTATCGCCGGTTTGATAGATAGAGTAGGCATATCTCGGATCGGTTTTAGCCGCGCCCGTAACGGTACTTTCATATTCATTTAAAACCCGATCAGACGGGATCAGGTTACGCCATGCAACAGGATTGTATTCCTGGTTGCGAACGGTGGTTTGATTGGCCGAAGGGCCGTCTGCACTTGGGCTTCCCCAGTTAAAGTCGTTGTTACCTTTATCTGCAAACACCATTTCAAATATCGACTCTTTGCTAAACTCGGTTTCCTCTTCAAAATTGTCAAGGTACCTGTCGGTAAGCGCATAGCCATCTGCTCCCGATGTTGGTATTTTTAACAGAGCAGTCTTTGCACCGGCATAGTCACCGGTTTGCATTAACGCACGGGCCAACATCGCGTTAGCAGCTGAAGCAGTAGCGCGACCACGTTCAACAGCTGATTTTTCGGGCAATGCAGCAGCAGCAGCGGTAAGATCGCTCACGGCTTGTGCAAACACCGCTGCAACGGGTGATTTTGGTTTATAATCTGTAGGAGATGTTACAGCAGTAGTGTATATCGGCACACTTCCCCATTGGCTTGCTAACTCATAATAAGCCCATCCACGTAAAAACAGCGCTTCGCCAACTGCCCGTTTTACTAAGGCGGGGTTATCAGTAACCTTGCCAGCAGCGTCGGTTACAGAACAAGCCCTATGTATTACTGCGTATAAACCATTCCAAACAGAGTTCATTACCGGATTTGCGGGGTCAACCACACCGATAAGTATCTGGTTACGAGGCCCTTCTAATTGGGGACCTCCACTTTTTACATCGTCGCTACGCAAATCGTGAATAAAAAACCATTCCCGGGCAACCAGGTTATAGCCATGCCATGCTGAATATACAGCGTTAACACCTTCTACCAACTGGTTGGCCGTTTTAAAATAGTTAGTTATAGTTACAGAATTGGGGTTGGTTTTATCGAGTGCACTTTTATTACACGAGATGGTTGTTAGTGTGGTGATCAATGTCGTCATCGCCGCCACGTATATTATTTTTCTTTTCATTATCGTTATATTTTACTAATATTTTAGAAACCTGCCTGTAAACCAAATTGAAATGACCTTGCTGACGGGTATTGTCCAAAATCAACACCGTTAGTTAGGGTTCCGTTTTTTGAACCTATTTCGGGGTCTAAACCTTTATAGCCGCTTATTGTGGCCAGATTTTGAGAAGACACATACAGTCTTAAACGTTTAAAGCCGGCTTTTTGCAGCGTAGTCATTGCTGACGAAGGCAAAGTGTAACCAATCATCACGTTTTTCAACCTTAAGTATGATCCGTCCTCAATCCAACGTGAAGACAAACGTCCGTTACCATTCGGATCAGAGTTGATAGCGCGTGGTATAGTTGTATTTGTGTGGGTTGGCGTCCAGGCGTCTAATACCTGTGTACCTGAATTAAATAGT
Organism: uncultured Mucilaginibacter sp.; assembly: GCA_946479225.1. The sequence continues at coordinate 1,778 of CAMLFI010000023.1, forward strand.
CTCGTCATGCCCTCCGCTATAATACGCTCGGCGTTTAATATTTTGTTGCCTTGAACACCCTGGAAGAACACAGCAAAATCGAAGTTTTTGTATGATGCATTATAATTTAGAGAGTAACTAAACTTAGGCATAAAGCTACCCAGATTGGTACGATCATAAGAATCAATAACACCATCGGGTTTGCCGTTAGGGCCGCTTAGGTCTTTAAATTTGATATCGCCCGGCTTTGCATTAGCCTGTGTAGGGCTGCTTGCAACCTGGGCAGCGGTTTGAAAAAGTCCATCAGTCACCCAACCATAAAAATACTGGATTGACTGACCCGCAACGGTATTGGTAAATGCATTACCCTGTCCAAAATCGGCGTCGTTACCAGATGGGATAGAAGCATTTGCCGTATTTAACGCCACTACATTGTTGCGCACACCACTAATTAAGCCGGTAATATCGTACCTAAACTCACCAGTGTTTTTATGATAGCCCAATTGTAATTCAACACCAGTGTTACGCATGGAGCCAACGTTCGCCAGAACTCCTGAACCAAGGAAACCAAAGCTTGCTGGCGTAGGAACAGTTAAAATAAGGTTATCGGTTTGCCTCCTGAAATACTCTGCCACAATGGTAAACTTATTGTTATATAAGCCCAGGTCAATACCTACGTTAAACTGTTTTGTTTTTTCCCAACTCAAATCAGGATTGGTTAAACCATTAGTAAACGATGAATTTGCATTACCTGATGCAGCACCGCCACCAAAAGGATAATAGGCCTGGTTTACCTGAACAAGGGATGCATAAGGATAATTACCTATTGAACCCGGGTTTATACCGGTGATACCGTAGCCTGCTCTTAACTTAAATTCAGAAATTGATTTGTTATCAGCCAAAAAGCTCTCTTTATTGATGTTCCATCCTATTGAAACAGCTGGAAAGCTCGCATATTTATGGCCCGGAGCCCAGATTGATAATCCATCGCGGCGTATAGATGCGTTGACCAAGTATTTGCCTTTATAATCGTAGGTAAGACGACCTACAACTGATTGCAATACATTGTCTTCGTTAGTATTGTTCGCTGCAATATTACTTGCACCATTCAATGTTTGAACGTCGTTAGAATTTTGCTCACCCGACTCGGTTTGATTGATGTAATGCAGCGATTGCGTTTCATATACACCTGTTACGTTAATATGATGATCGCCAATGTTTTTGTCAAAGGTCAACTGTTGCGTACCCAGCAAATTAAAATAGGTTTGACGCTGGAAGGCAATCTTTGCAGAAGATGAACTACCAGTACCGCCATCATTAAAAATAGGTGTATAGGTTGATTGATACACATTAAGGTAGTTAGCTCCAAATGTTGATTTGAACCTTAACCATGGGAAAATTTTTGCTTCCACATAGGCAGTTCCTAAAATATTTGTGGCATTTCTTTGATTATTGCCAATTAAAGCACTTTCAACTGGATTTACAGGGTCAGAAGCATCAAAGCTGTTTAGCGGGCCTTGAAAACCACCTAATTTTGTCGGATCATGTAACGGAATGTAAGGTTGCATACGCACCACATTGGTAAGTGGTGTGCGGTTGCCGTTATTAGGCTCATAGTGCTGCGTTGACGCAGATATGTAAACGTTTTCGCCAAAAGTGAATACCTTACTCACGTTATGGTCAGAGTTAATGCGATAATTCAAACGCTCAAAACTTTGCGCCTGTGCAATACCGTCCTGTTTAAAATAGCCTAATGAGCTAAAAAACCTCGAAATGTCATTACCACCGCTTAATGACAAGCTGTTAGAGGTAATTAACGCATTCCGCTTAAAATATTCATGCTGCCAATCAGTGTTAGTTTGCGCATATGTTTGCGAGGCACCTGCATAAACCGGTTGGTTAAAGTTGGCAGGTAATAAGCGTGGTGTGTTTCCCACGCCATTTAATGTGTTAGCATATTGTACGTATTGATTAGTATTAAGCAGGCTTAAATACTTAGCAGGGCTTTGTATACCTGCATAGGCATCATAATTAACACTAACCTTACCGTCTCTTTGGCCTTTTTTGGTTGTTATCAAAATAACACCGTTTGATGCCCTGGAGCCGTAAATTGCAGCCGCACTCGCGTCTTTCAACACTTGCACATTCTCAACGTCCCTCCCATCATAAGCGTTACCTGAAGCGCCCGGAAATCCATCAACCACATAAAGTGGGTCGGTTCCAAAGTTAATAGAGCTTATACCACGTATTGCAACTATTGGACTTGTACCCGGGCCTCCATTATTGGTTACAGACAAACCAGCTACACGGCCTTGCAGGGCCTGATCAATAGTGGCAACAGGCAAGGCATTAAGGGTAGCGGAGTTAACAGATGAAATTGCGCCTGTAATACTCGCTCTTCTTTGCGAGCCGTAGCCCACAATAACAACCTCTACTAAGCTGCTGTTGGTTGGCTTAAGTTGCACATTAACTTCGCGTCGTCCGGCTAAGGCAACTTCCTGCGTTTCATAACCAATGTAGTTAAAAACAAGTGTTGCGTTTTGGCCCGCCGGCACATTAATAGTAAACTTACCTGCCGCATCGGTGCTGGTAGCAACCGTTGTGCCTTTGATAGTAACGGTTACACCAACAAGTGTTTGGTTGGTTTCGTCGGCAACTTTACCTGTAACAGGCACATCAGCGGCAATAATGGGACTTATCGCATTTTTTCCTACAACATTTTTTACCCGCTCAGCATTTGTTACGGAGGCCAGGCATAAGCAGGCCGTTGTTGCTAAGAGGTAGATTTTGCATTTTTTGAGTAAATGATGATCCATGGAATGATTTTTAAGTTTTAATAAAAGGTTATTTATACGGTTTGATTATGAAATGCATTAAAAGATACCAGAGAAAACGTTCGAACAATACAACACAAAACAGCGCATACGTTTTTAACGGGCATTTAAAAAAAGGCAATAAGTATAGTTTATATCGGTTTACTAATCATCGGTCCGCATTGAGGGACCTCTAATTATTACAGCAACTAAATTAGGTTGAAAACCTATAATCAGTGTATCGCAAATGTTACAATTTGGTGGTTTAAATGTTGCTGTTTAACTTAAATCTGTTAATTTGGATGCCTTTTAGCGCTTGTAGCTAGGGTATTTGACATTGGGTGTTCTATTCGCCGCCCCGGTGTTACAAACCCCAAATGCGTTTCAAATAGAAATCGCCTTTGTGTAAAACCGATAACAATTGAAGCAATAAGTAAGGTATGAAGTGTAGTTCAACTCATCAGCGAAACGGAAATGTATGATCTATTTCAGGAAGCCCCTACCAGGGCATTTTATGTCGACTAAATTGACTGGAATTATTCTAAAGCCTACCCGGTTTATTTGAGCCCGATAAGCTTAAAGTAAAAAGTGTTTAACAAAAAACGAGTCTGCAACACTTGGTATTGCAAACTCGTTTATCAAATTGTATTGTTATTTAGTTCCAGTTGTTGAATTGCAAGGAGTGACGAATACTGACTTCGCGGCCGGCTAATTACTTCTGGTGCTTCCAGAAACGGCCTTTACCTTCGGCTATCCATTCCAGGGCTTCGCTGATCCTTTTTTGGCGTGTTTCCTCGGTTTTGGCATCAGTGATCCAAATTATATATTCTTTGCGGAAAGAGTTGGATTTACTTTCAAAGATCTCTTTTGCGGCAGGCACAGCATCGAGCGCAGCCTGTAAATAATCAGGGATTTCCAGCACCTTCGGTTTATCGGATACCGGTTTCTCCCGTTTGATTTTGACTCCGCTTTCATTCAGTGCCATCGCCTCCTGAATCATTGCAATGAATTCTTCATCCGGCGGCAATTGCTCCAATTTGTTGATTTTGCCAAAGAAACGTTGAATAGGTTTCAGGTCTTTGTCGGCACGCAAGCGCGGGTCGCTCATGAGTTCTGCTTTTAAAAAGGAGAATGAGCAATGCTTGCTGTAAGCGGCCATCATACACATATGGTCACCTTTGTAGTCGAAATGCGGGAAACTCCATTTGATGGATTCTTTCGCATCGGGGCAATTTTCCCGGATCAGTTGGCGCCAGTGTGTCAGGATCGGCCGGGCGAATTCGGGGGCATTAGCTATATATGCGTCGATGGCGGGGTCTTGATTCATAACACAAAGGAAGGGGATCCCTATCAAAAGCGAGTGGTCGAAAACATGGAAATACCGGTAAATTTTATGATTTACGAAGCTGAGATGGGGTTTGACCGGTATGTTTTTTAAAGAATTTACTAAAGTTGGCCGGATCGGAAAAGTTAAGCTGGTAAGCGATCTCGGCGATCTGGAGGTCTGTATAAAGCACCAGCGACCGGGCCTCGACGGCAACACGTGCGACGATAAAGCTCAGGGCGTTCTTACCAGAGGCCTGTTTGACGGCCTGGGAAAGATAATTGGTGGAAACCGACAACATGGCCGCATATTCCCCGACCGTCCGCTTCTCGATATAATGATGATCGATGAGCCGAAGATAGTGGCGCATTAGCGTTTGCTGGCTGCTTACCGTGTTAACAACCGGTGTCACCAGGGACGAACTATGCAAATGATACAGCAGCCCCAGTAATTTGACCCGCGCCTCCATATGCTGCGCACTGTCCGAGCGTTCATACGCCGAAAATACTTCTTCAAAATGCGGGGCTAAACTTTCAAAAGTCGCCTTTCCGAACTTGAACAAATTAGTATTCAGGATATCGAATAAAGGAAACTCCTTGTTAAAGTCGGGTTTAAAGAAAGCGAAACATTCAGGTTTAAAATAAATGACATAACCCTCCAAGGCGTTATTATGCGCAAAACTGTAGACCAAATTAGGCGAATGAAAGACCAGGTAAGAGTCCGGGTCCTGCACAGTCCGCTCACCATAGTTCACTTCGATCTTCCCTGAATTAAAAAACAACGCAAAAAAATAAAAGGACCGTTTAAAAGGTGGTCTATACACCTGCACCGCCTCATCCAGCGGCTTTAAACGCAAACAGTAAAAATCCGGGTTTACTGTACGGTCCGGCCAGGGAATCGAAGCCAGGAACTCATTGATATCGTTATAATAAGGAAGTTTTGATCTTTTTGGCACCACAAGCCTAAAATAAAAAAAGAATTTGTTTTAGTGGAGGGCTGCTATGAGGCTTTTTAATTATAGATCTTTGAAGTTACATTAAGGTTGGCTTCAAGTACCTGTCTCTGTTATTCTTTCAAACGAATATTTATCCTTTATAAAAAAACGAAGGTAGCGCCCCTTTACCCGCGATGCTGCTAACTCTTTATAAACAGTTTCGGGCACGTCCTTGTACACATATACCTGTCCGGATACAAAACTTACTGCAAGCGTTGAGGTAAGAGTATCATAATCCATCTTTCTGATAACCGTTGAAGGCATGTCGCTATTTAAGTTTATCCGGCTTTTCGTCGGGATGATCTTTAAAATATTGGCGGGCCCTTTTTAAACCGGTGGCAATGGCAATGCCTTCGTCTCCGCTATCTTTTAATATTTCGTTGGCTATCTCTGTCGCCTTGTCCCGCAGATACTCAGGCTGGTTTTTGTATGATGGCGGGTAATCTCCGTTATACCATGGCATAGCTTATCAATTTATGTTAACAAATAATATCAAGTCGTTTCCTTCTTTATAGCGCTTATCTCGCCGTTTCGCTCAATATAAATGTGGTCTATCTTCTCCATGTCTTCTGTAAGCGCGGATTTTCTGACACCCTGCATCACGTCCTCACGGCAAACCTGCACGCGTTTTAAATGATCGTCAATAAATCTGCCTTTTTCAAAAAGCATGATCTTATCCCCTTCAACAAAACGTCCGAAAGCTGGGTAACGCACGGTGAGCCAACCAAACGCCCTGTGCAATAAAGCGACGACAAAGCAGGTTACCACAATGGGCACAAAAGGCGATGCACCCACAACCGCGCGACTTAAAATAGCGCCCATCAAAATGCTTATAATATTGTCAAGCGGTGTGCGCAGCCCGAATGAACGACGACCGGACAGGCGGATAATTATCAGCGCCAGCAAAAACATAGTTATGCCTCTGCAGCTCATCTGCAGGGCATTTAGCTCCTTGCCTTCTCCAAAAATCATTATAAAAAAGCCGGTCATGTTAATATATATTTTCTGTTATCTCATTCTCACACAGCTCCATAACGATCCTGTGTAATTGACATTAACAAACAGGACAACGGGTGGTTTTAACATAAATTTTTACACTTTTTCAAAAACAAGCTCGGTTTCAAACAGTTAAATTGGTATGGCACACAGTATTGAAAACAACGCTACACGCGATGGGCTAAAGCACAGTCCCTGGCAAATGGCCGAAGAAACGGCAATAAATAAAAGTAAAGCATCACAGCAGGCATATGATTGCCTTATTGTAGGCGCAGGCATCACCGGTTTAACAACAGGCGTATTACTGCAGCAGGCCGGCAAAAACGTAGCGATTGCCGAGGCACACAACGTGGGTTTTGGCACCACAGGCGGTACAAGTGCGCACATTAACACTTTTGCTGATACCACTTATCCTGAAACGCAGGCCGCTTTTGGCGAGGAAGGCGCTCAAATGTTTGCTAATGCAATAAATGAAGGCGCCGGCATAATAAAGAGCTTCGTGGATAGCCTAAAGATAGATTGCGATCATGAGGAAAAAACGGGCTACTTATATGCCGAAAACGAGGACGAAGCAAAACACCTGGCTGATATTTACGATGGATTTGTACAGGTGGGCGTTGCAGCTAATTATACCGAAAACGTCCCTACCCCGGTGCCTTTTGTTAAGGCGCTTGAGATACCCGGGCAGGCCCAGTTTCATCCCATAAAATACTTAATGGCGCTTAAGGCTGCCTTTATTAAAGCCGGCGGTAATTTATTTGAAAACACCTTTATTGAAAAACTGGAACATGAGGATGGGATCCACATAGCACAGTCTGGTGATACCCAGTTGCGGGCTAAAAAGGTGATCTACGCTACACATACCCCGCCGGGCATTACGGTGTTTAGCTTCCGCTGCGCGCCGTATCGCAGCTATGTACTGGCGGTAAAACTAAAAAGCGGTAAGTATCCTGATGCAGTGATATATGACATGCAGGAACCCTATCACTACGTACGCACGCATCAAATTGATTGCGAACAGCTTTTATTGATAGGCGGCAACGATCATAAAACCGGGCATGATGATCCCGAAAAAGCCTTTGCCGACCTGGAAAAATACGCCCGCAAATATTATAATATCTCGTCGGTAAAGTACAGGTGGTCATCGCAATATTATATTCCGGCTGATGGCTTGCCCTATATAGGCCAGATACCTTTTATGGCCGATGGCGTGCTCACCGCCACAGGTTTTAATGGTAATGGTATGATGCTGGGCAGCATATCAGCAAAGATACTGGCAGACAAAGTACTCGGTGTTGAAAACAGGTACGAAAACCTTTTCTCGTCGTCGCGTTTAAAACCTATAGATGGCTTTTTAGAGTTTGTTAAGGAAAATGCTGATGTAGCCTACCATTTTGTGGCCGACCGTTTCGGCGCTGCCGAAACCGATTCGTTGCAGCGGTTAAAGCCCGGCACAGGCAAAATTGTAAACCTCGACGGTGAAAAGATGGCGGTATACCGCGACCAAGCGGGGGCTATACATGCGCTCAGCCCGGTTTGCACCCACGCGGGTTGCATTGTCAACTTTAACGCGGCAGAATGCACCTGGGATTGCCCTTGCCATGGTGGTCGTTACGCTATCAATGGCGAAGTGCTTACCGGCCCGCCAACTAAAGGGCTATCTTCTATTATATAAAAAATGATCTGATTATGCCAAACGCAGAAGAAACCATACCCAGTCAGGCAACCGGTCGCGCAACCAATTTTACATCAGAGCGCGGATTTGATACACGGCAAGCCGCGCACCAAGCCTTTAAGCAAGCGGCCACCCGATTACTCACCGTAAACAAATGGCAGCAATACGCAGGCTCCGGATCGTCTGAATTTTGCCTTACCAATAACGAGGGAAAGGAAGTGGACGGCTTTGCCAAAGAAGGTTTTTTGTTCAATATCAGTATGCCTATACCAGGCTCCAACGCTGGCGATGGCCTGGAGTGGGTAATGATTGAACGTATTGAAGCCAACGAGGATGCGAATGCTGAAGAAGAGTTTATAAGCATGACGGTGCGCCCTGTCCCTGATCCGCATAAAACCGAAACGGAGATAGCCCACTTTTATAAGGACGTTACTACCAATACATTTATAGTAAAACGTGTGGGCAACACCGTAATTGCCGGGGCGCATGGCCGCAACGAAACGCCAAACAATGAGAATGTGGATTTGCACGATAAAATCAGGAACACCATTGTAGCCTTAACGGCACGCATTGGATTGGCCGGCCCGCAATGGAAAATGCTGGTAAATGGTTTTTTGGAAGAGTAATAGTGCCGATAATTAAGAAAGCAATGAAGACATCAGAAAAAATAGAGGGTAAGAGCATAGTGATTACCGGCGCTTCAAGTGGTGCCGGGCGGGCGGCGGCTGTTGAGTTTGCATTGTGTGGAGCGAGGCTTACCCTGGCTGCCCGTAATGAGGCCGCTTTAGAGGAAGTAGCTGCTGAATGTACCCGCCTGGGCGCAGAAGTACAGGTTGTGGTTACTGATGTAAGTGATAGTAAAGCCATGATAAACCTGGCCAATGCCGCCAATGATCGCTTTGGCCGGGTAGATGTTTGGGTGAATAACGCGGGCGTTTTAGCCGCCGGGCCATTTGATGAAATGCCGATGGCACTACATGAGCAAGTTATCCGCACCAATTTATTGGGCTACATGAATGGCGCACACGCTGTACTGCCTTTTTTTAAAGCTCAAAAAAGCGGTATCATCATCAATAATATATCAATTGGCGGCTTTTTGCCGGTGCCTTATGGCGGCGGCTACACAGCCAGTAAGTTTGGCTTGCGGGGATTTTCCGAAGCATTAAAGGGTGAGCTAACCCAATGGCCCGAAATTTATATCTGCGATCTTTTTCCTGCCTTTTTAGATACGCCGGGCATTCAGCATGCAGGTAACTATACCGGCAAGGTTTTAAAACCCGCCCCTCCCGTTTACGATCCGCGGCGAGCGGCAAAAGCCATGGTTGATGTAGCGGCCAATCCGCAGTCAACGCGGTATGTAGGCAGCGTTTCGTTACTGCTCAAATTTGCGCATGCGCTTTTTCCGCAATTGCTGGCTAATAGCAGCGGTGCGGCAGTACGGCGCTATCTTAAGCAAGCCAATGGGATCAGCAAAACAGATGGTAATGTATTCACTACCGTTGATTATAGCATGTCACCTTATGGAGGCTTCGGTCCTCCGGGAAAACCCGGCGCTCATCGTAAATATATAGCGGCGGTAATGTTTGCAGGTTTAGCTGCAGGTTTATGGATGATAAGGCGACGATGGTTAAAATAGTTGTTCGTTAAATTTTATTTCGCTTCATCAATCGCGTTGTTAATTTTGCAGCATGAAAGAACAGCTGCAAACTTTACTCACATCCCTAAAAACAAACGCTATCCACTTCGCCAAGGTTATTGAATTTATTGATACTCACTATCAACACCAGCCAACCGCATTTAAAAACGGCGACGCTTATAACGAAGCTACCCAAAACCAGGGCAGCGCCCGTGTATTTGCTTTCGCGCAGTTGAATAATTTAAACGCCGAAGATACCCTTTACCTGTTTGCAGAGCATTATCAGGCTGTACTTGCTACCCCCGAGGCAACCGATCACCAAAACATAAGGCAGTTTATGGCGCATGGCTGGGACGGGATAGTTTTTGAAGGAGAAGCGCTCGTAGCCAAATAACCATTTATAATAAACGGCAATATCCGGCCTTATTATTCGTTTACCTAATGATGCCTGTGTTTAATTGCTATTCTTTATCTTGCACTAATGCAGGACTTCTTTAACGTCATAAAAGATTGGGTTGTTGACCTGGGCGATAAGCACGGGGTTAACCCTTTGGTTATATTTTGCCTGTACCTCTGCAGCAAAATCAGCTTGTTCACTTGCCTGGGCTGGGCCATTAATAACATCCGCCTAAAAAAACCATTTGTGCCGCAATTACTTTTTGCCGGTATCAGCTTCTGCGTACCATATACTTATGTTATGATTGTGGGCCGCAATATAGCGCCTTGGGTATATATTGTTATTGGATTGATATTCGTTTTAGGTGTGTATTCTATCTGGAAGAAGGTTACAATGAAGGTTGATCAACCGGTGCCCTAATAGCAGCCGCTCATAGCCTCCGCGTTTTTTCTTCTAATTGCAAACCATTTAGCTTTATGTTGAGTTTTAAAGATGCACAACATAATTTTAATGCGATGGCAGTGTATCTTATCAACAGCTATAACATCACCAACATTGAAGAGTTTAAACAGTACCCGCCCAAGGTGAGCGTGATATTAAAAAAATACGGCGCAGAAGTATTGGCATCTGATACGGCCGCTACCAGCCTGGAAGGCGAGGCCAAAACCATGAATGCAATTATCAAATTTCCATCACACCAGGCAGTGCTTGATTGTTACAACGACCCGGATTATCAAGCCATCCGACCGATAAGATGGGCCAATACCAGCGACTGTAGTATGGTTGTTGTAAAAGAATTTATAAAGGCTGAATAAGGATTTTTCGGGTATAAAGGTATATATAAGATCAGCCTTCGCCTTGATTTTGTTGTCCGTGCTCCGGATACTGCTCAATGATACTGGTAGATTTTTCAATGATCTCCCAAATGATCTTGTCCAATTGGGTTGCCGAAATATTAAGGTATTCCAATATCTTCTCTCTGTTATCATCATCCGGTTCGCTGGTTAACATCGGCAGCAGGCCCATAATACTCGCCAACGGCGCCCTCACCAGATGCGATTGCATCCAGGATATTTCACGGAACACTTTGTTTTGCTCTTCAACAGACCTAAGGTAAAATTTTCTTTCTGTTATGTTCCTGCCGGCAATACATGCGCCAATAATTCGCTTTTGTTCGCGTACAGGTGTTACTGTGTACCTTATCCAGATGCTTGCACCATCTACCCGGAACATACGATCATAGTCGATCGATTCGCCTTGGTATACCTTCTCCATTACTTTCTGAAAATAACCCAGGCGCGATGCTTCCACATAGTCAAAAATGCTTCGTCCAATTTCAAACGCTTGTTGATCTTTATTAAATTCCATCGATTCCATGGCCTTGGTATTAAATAACTTGATCACGCCGCGCGAATCCAATAAAACAAAACCGTCAACGGCACTATCAAAAAGTGCACGCAGATTAGATTCTGATTCTTTTATCTTCTGGTTATAATTGAATACTTCTGCCTGATGTTCTACCTCCGTTGTGATGTCAGTTGCCTGTACAAGGCGCACCTGGCGGTTATCCAGATCCAGTAAATTACTTTCGATCTTTACGAGGATCGTGTCACCGTTCTTTTTAATGTGTTGAGAAACTCCTCCGTAAAATTGGCCAGACAACTTGTTATCAGTTACTATTTTAGCTGTTTGCGCTATATGCTCAGGATGCCGAATATCCATAATGGTCATGGCTGTAAATTCTGCTTTGGAGTAGCCATAATGCCTGATGGCGGCGTCGTTTACATCAATAAACTGATAATTATCAGTATCAAACAGCCACATCGGAAGTGGGCTCTTCTCAAAAATTCGGCGATATCGCTCCTGTAATTGAGTTCTGTTAACTATGGTTAGCTGCAGTCTTTCAAATATTTGATCAATAAGCAGCACAATAACAATGCTGGCAAAAATAAGATTAGCGCTAAAGGCTATCCATTTACCCGTTGTGTATTGCTGAATAAGCGTAGAATCAAAAAGCTTAAAGCCGATAATTAGCACGAATGCCGACAGTATGGCGGCATTAATTGCTACGGATAGATATGCAACACGGATTGGAAAGATGAGAGCCGAAAGCACGGTTATAAAAAACAGGTAAAAAATACCTGGTCCCATATAACCCAACGCGTCTATCAAAAAGATAGCCAGGAAATAGAATACGCTTAAGGTAACGATCTTTCGTACACGAAGGCTAATGTTTGCGGCAAAGGTAATTACCGCAATTGCACCAAAACTTATTAGGTCCACCGCCGCAATAATAGGAAAGCCGTCTGCTAAGGCCATAAAAACGCCCGGCAGCAAAGCAATTAAGCTTATGGGCAAACAGTACACTAAAAAACTACAAAATAATTGGTCTTTCCAATAATGCAGATCACGGGTGTTACTATCCGAACAGGAAGCTAAATTGCTTCTGGCGACAGACTGATACCATTGTAAAACTCGTTTCATGCCAAGCCGTTTACCGATCCAACTTTTAATTTTTCAAAAATACAGTAGTGGCGGCAGCGTATTTGGCTAACTTAATAAAATGATTTGGTATG
>CAMLFI010000024.1 GCA_946479225.1 uncultured Mucilaginibacter sp.
ATTACACCTAAATATGATAAGGCTGCTGATATTTATGCTGATCTGTACAAGGAGTTGAAAGAAGCACGTGCGGCTTTAATAGCCGGTAGCGGTAGCAGTGCAGATAATCTGCTTTATGCCGTGCCTTTTGATATTTTTTACGGAACAGGCTACACTTCTACTCTTCCGGTAGTACAAATACCTAAATGGCAACGTTTTGCAGGAAGTTTGATGCTGCGTTTAGGTATGCGCTACTCAAAAGCTGACGCTGCTAAAGCTCAGGCAATAGTAGCAGACGCATTAGCTGCGCCGGGTGTAATGACCTCTAATGCCGATAACGCCGTTATACCGTTTAACAGTACAGATAATAATCCGTTAAACGCCGGCCCCAGAGGTACCAATCCGTTCAACTATTATTTGTACGAACCTTTTGTTAACCAGCTTAAGAATACTAAAGATCCAAGAGGTAAATATATCGTTGCGTACTATCAAAACCCGAATGTCATAAATGGCACTCCGCAAGATACTGTGTTAGCAAATCAATTTGGCTTCCCTGTGGGCTATAACCAAATAACAATTGTTACTAAACCTGATTATAAGGGTCCTGCTCAGAATAATAATCAAGGTTTCAGATATAGCCAGCTAAACTACAACGTATTTGGTAGCACTACAGCACCTATATTTGTTTGTACCTATGCGCAAACATCCTTGTTGTTGGCTGAGGCTGCATTCAGAGGTTGGGCTCCAGGTTCGGCAGCAACTTATTATAATAATGGAGTTAGGGCATCTATGGACGAGTACGCGCTTTATCCTGGCGGTGCTGCTATACCTGCACTTAACTATGATAGTTATATGCGTCAACCTGCTATTGCCTTTACAGGTGGTAATGAGCTGCAAAAGATCAATACCCAGTACTGGATAGCGTCTTTAGGTAATCAGGCAGAAAGTTTCGCTAATTTTAGAAGATCAGGCTTCCCTGCATTAACACCTAACTCGTTTGGCACACCGCTGCCTGCGGCAACCGGTGGTTTTGCGCGCCGTGTACCTTATCCTCTTAATGAGCGTTCAGTTAACCCATCAGGCTACCAGGCCGCTGCTGCCAGTATGGGCGGTGATGACGTAACTCAACGTTTGTTCTGGGACAAACCATGATAATTATGAGTAAACAGTATTAAACAAGAACCCGGGCGAAAGCCTGGGTTTTTTTGTGTAATACCAATAGTTTATGCCCCGTAAGGTAACGCCAATTTATTTTCAAGTGTATTTATAACAATTAAAAATGGTTTTATACATTAGCGAAAGAAAAACCGATGAGGTTGTAGCTTCTTTATCGCAAATATTGTAAACATTTATAAACCAATTTTCTTTAATATAACTATCAGCACTGCAATGTTTTTGAACGGTATCGTCAACTATTAAGTTTCTGATAAAAAAGAAGTTAATATCAAACCAACTAAATATATGAGAAAGATTATTCTGGCATGTTGCTTAATCATTGCCGGTCAGACAGCTAAAGCGCAGCTTGTGCTGCCAAAAAGCAAGCAAACAACTATCATTAATCCGGTTAACCTTAGCTATCGTTACGCGTTAGATGGGACGTCGCGCCGCGAGGCTGCCGATCCGGCGATGATCAATTTTAGAGGAGAATATTACCTGTTCGCATCCAAATCAGGTGGTTATTTTCACTCTACTGATCTGATAAACTGGAACCTGATAAAAACTAACGATCTTCCGTTAGAAGACTATGCGCCAACTGCAATGGTTTACAGGGGCGAGGTCTACTTTATGGCATCAGGCAACAATCCCCTAAAAATTTATAAAACGGCTGATCCTAAATCGGGCAAGTGGACCGTGGTTACAGATAAGTTCCCTATAACTATGATAGATCCGTTTTTATTTGCTGATGATGATGACAGGGTGTATTTTTATTATGGATGTTCAAACGTTAACCCACTGTATGCTGTTGAACTTGACCCTAAAACTATGCTTCCCTTAGGGCAGCCTACTGTTTTTTTTAACAGCGATAAAGAAAGTCATGGCTGGGAACGCCGCGGCGATTACCAAACAGTTGACGGGCGACCCTGGATAGAAGGAAGCTGGGTAACCAAGCATAACGGCAAATATTACTGGCAATATTCTGCGCCGGGTACCGAGTTTAAAAGTTATAACGATGGTGTGTATGTATCTGATAAACCAATGGGGCCATTTACATTAATGCCGAATAACCCCGGATCAATGAGGCCTGAAGGGTTTGTAGGAGGTGCAGGGCACAGCGGAACATTTAAAGATAATTATGGCAATTACTGGCGCATATCAACGGATGTTATTTCGGTAAAACACATGTTTGAACGCCGCCTTAGCCTGTTCCCATTGTTTTTTGATAAAGACGGCATATTCCATACCTATACAGATTTTGGTGATTTCCCGTTGGTATTGCCAAAAAAACAGATATCAGGCCCTGCAGAGCTAAAGCCTAAATGGATGCTGTTATCCTATAAAAAACCTGTTGAGGTTTCATCATCTCAAGAAAAATATCCAAAGGAAAATGCTTCTGATGAAGAGATACGTACGTACTGGAGCGCCGCTACGGGCGATAAAGGTGAATGGTTAACCATGGACCTTAAAAAAGTTTCGACGGTAAATGCGGTGCAGATAAATTATGCAGAGAACGAGGCCACTTCTTTTGGCCGCAGCGACAATGATTATTACCAGTACCTGCTGCAGTATTCAACCGATAAGAAGACATGGAAAACCCTTGCCGATAAACGCACTAATAAAATAGACGCCCCTCATGATTATTTAGAACTGAGCGCACCCATTAAAGCGCGTTACATCAGATTAACCAATTATAAAGTGCCATCAGGAAAATTCGCGATAGCTGATTTGAGGGTGTTTGGAAAAGGCACTGATGGCGTAATGACCCAAAAGAACGACATATTTGTTAGTCGCTCTAAAACCGACCCTTGTGTAGCTGATATATCATGGATAAAAACACCTAATGCGGTAGGATATAACGTTCGTTATGGCACAGCGCCTGATAAGTTGTACCATACCTACCAGGTTATGGGAACGGAGAAGGTAACAATTAGAAGCCTTAACAAAGCCGAAAGCTATTACTTTACCGTTGATGCTTTTAATGAGAGTGGAATTAAAACCGGCAACCCGGTAATTAAAGTTGAGTAATTAGATACTATATAAATTTATACATGAAAAAAACTTTGTTTTCTGTAAGCACACTGGCAATATGGGCCCTTGGCGCTTCATCGGTTTTCGCTCAAAGTGCAAAAGCCACAATTGGTAAAGAAACCGATATGGTTATAAGCCGTCATATATACGGCCAGTTTGCCGAGCACCTGGGTCGCGGTATTTATGATGGGTTTTGGGTTGATGCCAAAATGCCTGTTAAAAAGCAGGATAGGATTAGGCTTGATATTGTGGAAGCCCTAAAGAAGATAAAGATACCAAACCTACGCTGGCCGGGTGGTTGTTTTGCCGACGAGTACCACTGGCGCGATGGTATTGGCGTGCGCACTAACCGTCCAAAAATGGTAAATACTAACTGGGGCGGCGTAACAGAGGATAACAGCTTTGGCACGCATGAGTTTTTGGCACTTTGTAAATTATTAAACACCGAACCTTATATAACAGGTAACGTAGGTAGCGGCACAGTTCAGGAAATGTCAAACTGGGTAGAGTACCTTAATTTTGACGGCAAAAGTCCGCTTACCGATCTGCGTGCAAAAAACGGGCATCCAAAACCGTTTAACGTAACTTTTTGGGGAGTGGGTAATGAGAGCTGGGGTTGCGGTGGTACCATGACGCCGGAGTACTATGCTGATGAGTTTAAACGATATGCCACTTTTGCTAAAGACTACGGCAGCAACCAACTGAAGAAAATTGCTACCGGCCCGGCCGGCGACAATTACAACTGGACAGAGGTTGTAATGAAAAACGTTAAGAAAGACATGTGGGGCATAGCTTTACATTATTACACCCTGCCAACCGGAAGCTGGACCGGCAGCAAAGGATCAGCCACAAAATTTGCCGAGGATGCTTACTTCAATACACTTAAAAATTGCCTTAAAATGGAAGAGTTTGTTACTAAACACTCGGCCATTATGGACAAATACGATCCGGACAAGAAAGTGGCCCTTGTAGTTGATGAGTGGGGTGTTTGGACGGATTCTGAACCGGGAACTAACCCTGGCTTTTTGTTTCAGCAAAACAGCTTGCGCGATGCTTTGGTAGCGGCTTCAACATTAAACATTTTTAACAATCACGCTGATAGGGTAAAAATGGCTAACTTGGCCCAAACCATTAATGTGTTGCAGGCAGTTATATTAACGCAAAAAGAAAAGATCATCCTTACGCCAACTTACCATGTTTTTGATATGTTTAAAGTGCATCAGGATGCTAAATTACTGCCAATAAAACTTGACGTTCCGGAATACGAATTTGACGGGAAGAAACTTCCTGCTGTAAACGTATCAGCATCAAAAGACGCCAGCGGAAAGATCCATCTTACTATAGTTAACATTGACAACCACAAAGCAATTGACTTTAAAGCTGATCTGGGAAATGTTAATTGGAGCACTGTTAGCGGACAAATACTTACAGGTACAAATGTTACCAATATTAATACCTTTGCTAACCCCAATAATATCAAACTTGTAGCGTTTAATGATGCGAAAAAGGATGGAAGCAGTATATCTGTTAAATTGCCGGCACATTCAGTTGTATCGCTTGAATTAAAGTAAACCAATAAACCAATTAGAATAATGAGAACACAATCAAAATTTTTCATGGCAGCTTTAATGGCGGTTGCGGCTTTAGGCAACTACGCGTGCACGCCCCCAACAAAGGAAGAAACAACAACAGAGAATACTATGGAGCAAACAAGTACTGCACTACCCGATAGCAGTAATTTTACAGGTAAGGTGAATGGTAAAGATACCCACCTTTATACCTTATCTAACAAAAACGGCATGACAATAGCTATTACTAACTATGGTGGCCGCATTGTTAGTTTAAATGTTAAAGATAAAACCGGCGGTTTTAAAGATGTTGTGTTAGGATATGATGATGTAAAAACCTACCAAAAACGCGGCGAGCCTTATTTTGGCGCGCTGATAGGCCGGTATGGCAATCGCATTGGCAACGGTAAATTTACGCTAAACGGTAAAGAGTATACCCTTGAGCTAAATGATGGAAAAAATACATTGCATGGCGGTGCCCACGGCTATTGGATGCAGGTATGGGACGCAAAGCCGGTAGGCAAGCAAAAACTTGAATTAACTTACGTTTCTAAAGATGGCGAAGCCGGTTATCCGGGAACCCTAAATGTTAAGGTTGTTTATACTTTAACTGATGACAACGCTGTTCAAATTGATTATACTGCTACAACGGATAAAACTACTGTAGTTAACTTAACCAATCACGCTTACTTCAACTTAAACGGTGCCGGCGACTCAACTATTCTTAATAATGAGTTACGCATAGCCGCCGATGCTATTACACCGGTAGATAATACGCTTATACCGACCGGAAAGATAACCCCGGTAAAAGGTACCGCGTTTGATTTTACTACGTCAAAAACCATTGGTAAGGATATTAATGCCACAGAAGAGCAATTGAAATTTGGTAAAGGTTATGACCACAACTTTGTGCTTAACAAACATACTTTAAAAGATGTGGTAGCAACCGTTAAAAGCCCTGTAACCGGTATTGTTATGGATGTTTATACTGAGGAGCCCGGTCTGCAGTTTTACAGCGGTAACTTTTTAGATGGCCGTGCTAAAGATGGCAAAGGTAAAGTGGCATATCCGCTGCGTTCGGCATTGTGCCTAGAAACACAGCATTTTCCGGATGCGCCTAACAAGCCTGAGTTTGCATCAACAACTTTAAATCCGGGTCAAACTTATAAAACCACAAGTATTTATAAATTTAGCGTGGCTAAATAAATAGTATTTCGCTTAATAATTAATCAGCAGACCGGTTAACCGGTCTGCTTTTTTTGTTTTAAAGATTTTTTTCTGACGCTACATAGCTATATTCGGCGGCAAATTGATTCGAATGACTGCCACTACTCTTGATAAACTGAAACGCTTAACTCAACTAAGCAAAGGCTATAAAGCTTTTTTGTACGACTGTGATGGTACACTGGCAGATAATATGGCCGCGCATAAAGAAACCTATCTAAAAGTGGCATTAAGTAAGGGCCACGTTATCAGTGGCGATATTGTTGATGAATTAGCCGGCTGGCCGGTTATAGACGTTATAAACGAAATGAACGTCCGGTTCGGGACAGACTTTGACGCTGCTGAATTTAAGGATCTGAAATATCAACTTTTCCTAAATGAGTACGTGGCCCTTACAAAGCCAATAGAATTTGTTGCAGAACATTTGAAAGCACATGTTGGCAAGGTAAAGATAGGAGTGGTGTCAGGCAGTGGCCGCCAGGCTGTTGAAAAAACGTTGCAGGTTTTGGGCATAATTGATCTGATTGATGTTATGGTATGCGCCGGCGAAACCGAAAAAGGTAAGCCGCACCCCGATCCTTTTTTAGCTGCCGCACACATGCTAAATATATCTCCCAAAGACTGCCTGGTTTTTGAAGACGGCGCTGCCGGAGAAGAAGCTGCAGGCCGCGCCGGCATGCAATGCATACGGATCGACAAATTGTAAATCTGTAGTAAAAGAACACTAAGAAATTAGTTTGTAAAGTAGCGTAACCAATTGGTGCTCAACTATTTCGTTTGCGTAAAATATCTATCTTTTCAACTTCTTAACTATTTCGTTTGCGTAAATTTTCTATATCGTTTGCGTAAATATTTAAGCCTCTTCGGACGCCTCTTTAAACATTTGTGATATAATTTTGGTGATATGTGATAGTGCAAGCGAAGCATCCGCCGCAAATTAGCGACGGTAATTTAAGCGGATTATCACTATAAATTATAGACCAATAAATCACTCTGTGATATTTTAATTTTTATCTCATTTCGAATACGTTGCTTAAAGCTAATGCACTGCATATGCAAGCTGCTGTGTAGCCGGGATATGTTTTACGGTATTGAATAAAACAGAGTTGTTATAATTAAATTATTAGTAACCTAAATATAAATTAAACCCAGTAACCAATTAAATGACAAAAAAAGAGACATGATAACCTGCTAATTAGTCGCGCGTCAAGGACGGGTGGCGATTTTAAATTATAATGAATCTTAAATAGTAAAACTAATTATATGAGCAAACTTCAACTTTTTAATAATGCAAAGTGGTGGAAAACAATATGCCTGATCGCAATGATCAGCTTGGTTTCTGCTGCTGCTTTTGCGCAAGGTATCACGGTTAAAGGCCGTGTAATGGACGACAAAGGCGAACCGCTTGTTGGCGCAACCATTAAAGCCACGGGCACACAAAATGCCGTTACCGCTGATGCCAGTGGTAACTTTTCACTTACTGTGCCGGCTGGTACAGCAACTGTAACTGTAACCTTTATCGGCTACGTAGACGCTGTTAAACCGGTTTCTTCTGCTAATCCTAACCTTGGTACTATTACATTGGCAGCCAACTCACGCGACTTAAACGAAGTTGTGGTTATTGGTTACGGTACGCAAAAAAGGACCGATGTAACAGGTACTGTAACAAGTATTGATGCTAAAACACTACAGGAAATACCATCATCAAGTGTTGTTAATCAATTACAGGGCCGCGTTGCGGGCTTAGATGTTGTTGGTGGAGCAATCAGAATACGCGGTACCCGTACAATTGGTAACCCCGGTGCTGACGGACCGCTGATTGTAGTAGACGGAGTACCTTATGTTGGGGGACTTGGCGACATTAACCCTAATGATATTAAGACAGTAGACGTATTGAAAGGTGCTTCATCAACCGCTATTTACGGTTCACGTGGTTCAGGTGGTGTAATTTTGATCACTACCAACAGGGGCCGTGTAGGCAGAACCCAAACAGCATATGATGCTTACGTAGGTATATCAAGACTAGAGGGAAAACTTAAAACGCTTGATGCAGCAGGATACGTTCAGCTTAAAGCTGACGCGTTAGAAGGTTCTATCCTTCAGGCAAATGGTAACGCTCAATCTTATGGTTTAACCCCTATAGAAAGACAGGCGCTTGCCGACGGCAAAAATGTAGATTGGGTAAACGAGATAGTTAAACAACAGGTAATTTTTGATCAAACATTACGCGTTTCAAGCGGTACCGAAAAAACCCAGTTCAATGCGCAATTAGGTTATCGTACAACCCAAAACGGAAGTTTGCAGCCTGGTAATAAAGACGGACGTGTTACCATGAACATCAATGTTGACCACCAGATCAATAAATATCTTAAGTTTGGTGTTCAAACCCGTAATACCTTGAATATGAACGATAATTCAGGTGGTAATGAAATGGGCAACGCTCAATGGATGAGCCCGCTTGCCTATGTTTATAACCCGGACGGCTCGCTTGTTTTAAGGCCGCTTGAGGGACAATTAGACGCTGCTACAGCCAACCCCTTGTTGCGTTCATCATTACCTAATGCTTATTATAACTATAGCAGAGGCTGGCAAAGCGATAATATAATATACGCCGAATTAAAACCTGTTGATCATTTAACTTACAGGTATACTATCAATTACAACTACGGCCAAAATACCGGAAATAGCTATAACGGTATAAACGGGGTAAGTATAGTTAACCTTGCTGCAACCAATGCAAGCACCAACAACAGCACAGGATACCGTGTGGCGCAAGAGCATAATGTAACTTATGCCAATACTTTCGGCAAACACAACATTACCGCTACAGGTGTATTCACCGCGGAAAGGCAGCATAATGAAGGCTCAAGTTTTAACGGACAAGGCATCCCTCAAGACGTGAACAGAAATACCAATCTTACGCTGGCAAATACCACTACAATTACCGGTGGCAACTGGAGTGAAAGCGGATTGCTATCATATGTTGGCCGTGTAGCTTATACGTACGATAACAAATATAGCCTTACAGGTACCATGCGGGCCGACGGTAACTCTGCGCTGGCTACAGGCAATCAATGGACCTCATATCCTTCAGTAGGTGTACGTTGGAATATTACCAACGAAGACTTTATGAAGAAATATGATTTTATAGATAATCTTGCCTTACGTGCTGGTTACGGCGAAAACTCAACAACCGGTAGCATCGGTAATTACAGTGTTTTAGGTCCGTTGCAAAATGCCCCTTACCAGTTTGGTGGCGCTACAGCAGGTAACAGACAGGGCGTACGGGTTAATACTTTGGTAAATAACACGCTTACCTGGCAACGTTCTCACGAAACCAACTTAGCCTTGGATTTCGCTTTATTAAAGAACCGTATTAGCGGTAGCATTGATGCTTACTATGTAAGAACTACAGGTATTATATTAAACAATATACTTCCCGAAACTACAGGTGCAACCTCGCAACAATCAAACTTAGGTATTTCTGAAAATAAAGGTATCGAGTTTACTTTAAGCACGGTTAATATTCAAAATCTGGGTGGCTTTACCTGGTCGTCTGACTTTAATATAGGTTTTGGCCGCGAGAAAATTGTTGAGTTGCCTAACGGAGCGCTGTTAAACATAGGCGCCGGGTTATTTGTAGGCCAGCCTCAAGCAGTTATTTATGATGTAAGGAAATTGGGTATCTGGCAGCTATCAGATTCTCCGGGTATTGATGTTGCCAAAACAAACGCTACTAACAGTGGTGGCACTGTATATCAACCGGTTAGGGGTCAAACTTCACCATTACAGTATCCGGGACAGATCCGTGTACAGGATGTTGATGGCAACGGTACAATTAACTCTGATGATAACCAGATCATCGGTCACTTTAACCCTAATTACACCTTTGGTTTTACCAACAGGTTTAATTACAAAAATTTTGACTTAAGCCTGGTAATTACAGCGCGTATGGGCTTTACCACATTGGTTCCGTATGTATCATCTGCTAACTCAGGTGCCAATGGATGGCAGTTCCTGAACCTTGGCCGTCACAATCAGCCGGTTATTGATTACTGGACACCACGTAACCCTACCAACGCGTTCCCAATGCCAAATAACCAGTTCCAAAGCCAGTATTATTCAACCTTACAATACTATGATGGATCGTTTATTCGTGCAAGGGCAATTAACTTTGGTTATAACATCCCATCGGGCATAGTTAAACGCATAGGTTTAACCTCTTTAAGGGTTTACGGAAACGTTACCAATCCGTTTACTATTTATTCACCTGCAAGTGGTTACAGCTTCTCAGTTACAGATCCTGAGTCAAGCGGTGTTACCCAGGTAGATCCAACAACCGGCGGAAACATTAGCCGGAATGTTGGATTAAATGCCGGTACGCAAACGCGCCAATTCATTTTTGGTATTAATGCAAGATTTTAATTAAAACAGAAGAGAGATCATGAAAATATTTCAAAAAACATGTATAATTTTTGCGGGTATCGCAGCAATTGGTACAGTTTCAAGCTGTAAAAAGCTTTTGGTTCAGGAGCCGCGTTCAAGCCATTTCCCAAGTTATTTCTCAACCGGAGGTGGTGTAGCAGCTGCCGTAGCGGGTGTTTATCGTAACATACGCCAGAGTATGGCGGGTGAAGAGATCCGTTTTTGGGCGGGTACAGACGAGGCAATTCCGGGCTCGTCATCAAGTTCAGACCATAAGCAATTTGACATTTGGAACGGTCTTACCAGCTCAAACACTCAGGGTATGGGTGGATATTGGGCGGATATTAATACGCTTAACGGCGTATTGAAATATGCCACTGATGTTACCGGGCTTACCGCTGTGCAAAAAAATCAATATATATCACAAGCTAAATTTTTAAGGGCCTGGGAGTATTTTTACCTGGTACAAACATTTGGTGGTTTAACTGCCACTGAAAAGAGTGGTATACCACTTCACCTGGATTATATTACCGAACCGACAACCGCGGATGCCCCGGCACAGATGGCTGATATTTATAACCAGATAATTAAGGATTTTACCGAAGCTGCAGCCGCTTTACCTAACACTATAACCGCTGAAAATCCTTTCTCAGCAGCTGGCGTAGGCAAATCAGCAACCGCGGCTGTGGCCAAAGCCTATTTAGCTAAAGTGTATTTAACCCGTGGTTACAATCCGGAGATCGCTGTAGCCGGCGACTTCCAGAAGGCTGCCGATCTTACTGCTGAAGTAATAGCCAATAAGGCAACTTACGGGCTTGACCTTTGGCAAAGCTATGCCGACGCGCACAAGATAGACAACGACTATGGTAAAGAGAACATGTTCAATATCGATTTTGGTTTGGGCGGTTCAGATGAAAATTACACCGGCTATACCCAACAAGGTGATGGTGGCTGGGGCATTAACTTTCTGTACGTTATCTGGCGCTGGGATTATATCGCTAATGCAGGAGTTGATAACAATGTTGGTATAGATGATGTACCGCAAATTGTTAGCACTGCTAAGCGCCCTATGCGTCGCGATAACTATAACGGCCGTCCTTACGCTCGTATCGCGCCAAACGGTCCTTACCTTTACAATGTAATGTTCCCTAATCGCATTGCCGATAGCCGTTACGATGCTACTTTCCAGACCTTCTGGATCTCTAATCAAAGTGGCGTAGTAGGCAAAACCAGTACCAACACTAACAAACCAGCGTTGATATCAACATCTAATTTTTCTGAAACATCATACAACATCCCGGTTGACGGCGATACCGCTATCTTGATAACAAATGGTGATGTTGACATGGCAAGAAGAGATGCGTTTAAAGGATTGATCATAGAGCCTGCGCAGATTAACCAATTGCACTGGCCAACTGTTAAAAAGTTTGACGATACCAGACGCACAAGGTTGAACGACAAATCGGCTCGTCCGAAAGTAATGCTGCGTTTTTCTGAGGTTTATTTGCTTAATGCAGAGGCTAACTATATGTTAGGTAACACAGCAGCGGCAGCGGCATCTATAAACGTATTACGGAGACGCGCGGGTTACCGTAACCCTTCTGATGGCGATCGCATACCTAAACATGCTTTCAGGGTAACTACTGCTAACATGGCTGCTGCTAACGCTGCAAACATGCTTGCTATGGAGCTTACACCTGCACAATTGGCACAACTGGCTGTTCCTTACAACAGAACCGCGGGTGCGGCTTTGAATGGTTTGGATCTGATATTGGATGAGTACAGCCGCGAATTCTTCGGCGACGAACGCAGATGGTATGATTTGGTAAGAACACGTTATTTAGTACGTCGTGCTAAAATGTACAGAACCGGCCTTACCGCTACTAACGTTAAGGATGAGTACATGCGTCGTGCTATACCGCAAAGTTTAATTAACTCTGTTTTAACAGGCCCTAAATACCCTCAAAACAACGGTTACAATTAATCTAAACTGAACATAAATTGTTTAATTAACCCGCTCCATTTTTGGGGCGGGTTTTTTGTTGCATAATATTACCCAAAAGTTAGTGAATAGAGCATATTAAGGGTAGCTGTAATAACCACGTATTTTTTATATTTGACCCTCAGCCATAAATTAAAACGCATGCAGAAATATTATAACCAAACACGTTTATTATTAGCGGTAGATTGCATTGTGTTTGGATTTGACGGCGAATCGTTAAAAATACTATTGATACAAAGGGGGTTTGAACCCGAGAAAGGCAACTGGAGTTTAATGGGCGGATTTGTGCAGCCCGATGAAAGCCTTGATCAGTCTGCTAATCGTATTCTGAAACAACTAACCGGCCTGGATGGTGTGTACCTGGAGCAGTTACATACTTTTGGCGACCCGGGTCGCGACCCTAAAGAGCGTACTGCATCGGTTGCGTACTTTGCACTGATAGATACTTCAAAATACGAGAAACAGATAAGCCATGATTACCATGCAGAATGGTTCCTGTTAAAAAAGATACCCAAGCTTATTTTTGACCAGCCCGCTATGGTTGAAATGGCGCGTAAACGCATACGCTACAAGGCGGCGCTTCACCCCATTTTGTTTGAGCTTTTGCCCGCCAAGTTTACCATACCACAGCTTCAAAATTTGTATGAAAGTGTTTATAATACCACAATTGATAAACGAAACTTCAGCAAGCGGGTGTTAGCCACCAAATTGCTCATCAAATTGCAGGATAAGGATAAATCAGGATCAAAGCGTGGCGCTTATTATTACCAGCTAAACATGCAGAATTACTATGCTAAGTTTCAGGCTTTTTTAAATTTTATTCCCAATCCGGATAACCTTACAAGTTAATTTGGCAGCCTTTAGGGCTACTAATGTTTGGAAAAATATTTCATTTTATAAAAAATTAAGTGTTATTTAGACACGAATTTTAACCATCTATGGAACTTAATAAATATGTGATTGGTGTTGATTATGGCACCGATTCTGTGCGCGCTATAATTGTAGACGCCGCTAACGGAAAAGAATTAGCATCGTCTGTTCACTATTACCAGCGTTGGCAAAAGGCAATGTATTGCGATGCGCCTAAAAATGTTTTCAGGCAGCATCCACTTGATTACCTGGAAGGCCTTGAAATAACTATTAAAGATGCCATAAATAAGGCAGGTGGGAAGGCTATTGCCGATAACATACGGGGTATATCTGTTGATACCACGGGCTCAACACCTATTGCCGTAAATAAAAACGGAACGCCTTTGGCCCTTACCCCCGAGTTTGAAAACAACCCGAATGCCATGTTCATTTTGTGGAAGGATCACACAGCTATTAAAGAGGCTGCGCAGATAAATGAACATGCTACAAAATTTGATATCAATTACTTAAAGTACGTAGGCGGTATTTACTCGTCTGAGTGGTTTTGGGCTAAATTATTACATATTATACGTGTTGATGAACAGGTGCGTAAGGCCTGTTACTCATGGGTTGAGCATTGCGATTGGATCCCATTCGTATTAACAGGTGGTAATGATGCATCAAAAATAAAAAGAAGCAGATGCGCTGCAGGGCACAAAGCTTTATGGGCGGAGGAATTTGGTGGATTACCACCGGATGAATTCTTTTCAACTTTAGCTCCCTTGTTAGCTGGCTTTGCTTCTCGTCTTTTCAGAGCTACT